>CALDTK010000116.1 GCA_937924035.1 uncultured Saprospiraceae bacterium
GTTGGGTCTGTTGTATCTTGAATGGTTACTACCTGAGTCGCAGTTGCCGTATTACCACAATCATCTGTAGCGGTAAATGTCCTGATAACAGCATTCCCAGCACAGTTCGCTGCTCCTGTTGAGGTCGCTACTACTACGGCTGGAGTACCACAATTATCTGAAGCACTTGCCATAGTTACTGGCAGGGCATCACCACATTCAATGGAAACAGCGCCAGGAACAGAGATAAACGAAGGAGCTATTAGTTCTCTCGTGTCAACAGTTTGACTTTCAGAATCCGTACAAAAACCTCTAGTGACTTCTAAAGTGACGCTACTCGTACCGCAATTACTAAAGCTGACACTATGTGGTCCAATGCCAGTAGCGGTAGAGGTCGAAGCATTAGCTCCAAAATTCCATGAATAAGTTGTTCCTGATGGCTGAGCTTCAGCAGAGAAAGTAACTGTCTCCCCTAAACAATCATCCCCCGAATAGTTAATAATAGCAGTTGCACCACAATCAGGATCCTCGCAATCAACCAATCCATCTAAATCATTGTCAATTCCATCGTCACAAATTTCAGGAACTCCCACTACAGTAACACCACTAAACTCCGACGTATTTGCATCGAGGCCTAATTCGGTCGCGATAGATGTAATTATGTCAGATTCTGAAAGACCAGAGCCTGCAACGCTAAATGTGAACTCAAATCTACTCTCTGTTTTTTCTACTGTATTTCCTGTTCCGTCGTCTGAATAGTTACCATTAGAACCATCTAAATCATCAGCACTTCCTTCGACAAAAGATCCTAGAAAAGTTTCACCTTCTCCGAAAGAAGTTGTGTATCCAGCTGGAAGAGGACTGGGATTGGGGCCTGCATCGGCGATATAAAAATCGACGATAGTACCAGGTCGAGTGTATCCAATTACAGTCAAGGTATTTCCAACTAGTGTAGTTGACTCAATGATTGGCATATTTAGACGAGCGTTAGGTCCCGTATCTCCATCACCATCATCATTACTATCCACACCTTTAGATGCCAAGTCAATTGCTAATCCACCATTATTACCAAATAGATTATTTCTTAGGCAATTATTTTCTAGAACTCCAGTTGTAACATGAATTCCAGTCCCTGAATTATTGCGTACAATATTTCCTATCTCAGAAATATTTGTGTTTAAGAAAGTCGAGCTACATCCTACTCCAATATTCTCTGTATTCGCTCCGACGACAATAATACCATCTCCACCGTTACCTACTGCAGATAAGCCGTTACTACCAACGCCTACATAGTTTCCCGCAACAATTGAATTACTTTGCTCCCGAACTACAATACCATGGCCAGTGTTACCACTCACCACGTTTCGCTCAATTACATCATTAATACCATCTCCGTTCGTTCCAACAATTAAATTATTGTTTTGCCTTGAAGAGTGAATTCCGTAATTGCCATTTCCAACAGCTGAATTTCCCGTGATATCTGTACCAACGTAATTACCTGAAATTCTTGTATTTGTATTACTTCCAGTATAGTCTACCCAAACCCCTTCATTAGTGTTTCCTGATATCACATTACGCTCGAAGACATCTCCCGTTCCATCTGAGTCCGTTCCAACTAACGTGTTATTTGAACCATCAATGATTCTAATACCATTAAGGTTGGGAACCCTGTTTAATCCTAAAGCATCTAAACCTATATAGTTACCAGAAATCCTAGTATCGTCTGATTGATCTAAGCGTATACCTGAATTACCAGATCCAGCAATGACGTTCCTAAATAAGGTCCCGTCTGTTTGAGCTAATCGGTCATCATATCCAATTACGTTCTCACCCGTGGTACGATCGAATTCCATTCCGTAGACCGCGTGCCCAACATTCGCTGTACCTGCCTTGTCAAGTCCAATCCAGTTTCCAGCAATCAATACGCCTTCACTTCTATTGGTATAAATACCGGTTTGGAAGTTTGAAATGATATTTCCCTCGTTTGCATCATTACTTCCATCGCCGTTAGTACCGATAAAAGCTGCATCAAAGTCTTGAAGAAGAATTGCATAGGCACCACCTCTAGTCGGAACCGCACCTGTTGCTAATACACCGAAACTATTTCCCCAAATGTGAACATTTGAACTTCCAATATGCTCGGAGCGGACACCTCGGTTAAACTCAGTGATTGAAAATCCAGAAACCTGAACGAAGTCTGCCTCGAGCCTAATACAATCAAAGGCCAACGCTCCGGTAAGTTGTACTTGCAATGTCCGGATAGCATTTGCCCCTTGTACTGCGCCACCTTGCGTATAGCCCGTGAGATGCGTATGAGAATCTGTAATTCTAGGCAGTGTAGAGCTTAGCGTTAATGTATGAGGTCCTGTTCCAGGAATCATGAATAGTGAATGATCCCATCCTGCTGTTTTGGCGAAAGCCGGATAAGCACCTAGTGGATCGTCTTCTTGATCAAGATTTGTATTTGATAGCTCATTTGCGTTTTCAACCATTTGGGCAAGCGATCCCTGACCAGTAGCGTTTGTGTTGACAACAGTATTAAAGTTATAACCAAAATCGTTGTCTGCGTGAGATCCTGTAACTGTAACCGTCACCAATGATTGAGGCTCTCTAGTAGCAGAACTTAGCGAACTTAGGGTCGCATTCGAAGTGTTTTCTAATGCATCGACTTTTGAAGGAGCAGCACCACCAACCTCATCTCTTTCAAGTGAAGCGTATGATGATTTAAAAGTTTGAACTGGAATCGGTGTACTGCCGGTTGAATTACTTGTGCGATTAGAGCTAACTGTCGAACTAACAACTCTGACCTGGTAGGATGCAAGATTTAAAGAAGAAAACGTGTAAAGGCCGTCAAATCTGGAAGTTGTCGAAGTGACAAAAGCTCCTGCACTATTATAAAGCTCCACTCGTGCACCTGCGACACCAATCGCACCTGCTGGCCATCCGCTTGCCACTGCAGAGGTATTCGCCTCGTTAAAGGTGCGTCCTCTACCTCCACCGTAGTTAATGTCCTCGAAGATGCGTCCAGTAATCTCACCACAACCTTCATCTGTCTGTCCGTCAAGGTCATCGTCAACTCCGTTACCGCATACCTCCGGACAGCTTATGCGTATTCCAAAACAAGTATTAGGTGCAGTACAAGTCGGCCCGGTAGGCTGGACGCACACTGTACCTAAGTCTCCTGGACTGAGAGACGATAAATCTAGTTCGACACTAGTTGTTCCATCGCCGGAAGCAATTGACCCTGCAGTTGTTGTCCATGTATAACCAGTAGCACCTGCTACAGCTGCAATTGAGAAGTCGTCCGTCCCTGGAGAACAAGCATCGTAAGTACAACCTAAGATCTGAGCATAACCTGGATAAACGATATCATTGTTGTTGTCCCTGACAGCAACGGCATAGCTTCCCCAATACTGACCAGTGACCGTTATGTCGCCACTACCATTTCGAGTAAGGTTGTTGGCCACCCATGTGGCGCCGTTATCGAGGGAAACATCATACGGACTCGCACCGGTTGCACTCGAATTTATTCGAATAATTATCTGACCATCTGCAGTGGTGCAATCAGAAACATCTACTGTTGAGATGTTATCGATAGTAAAAGCACCACTTTGCCCATGGGCATCAGTACTCACCGCAATCGAAAATAGTAAAAATAAAAGCGTGCTGACGACTGGGACTGTCTTTGCCATAATCAACTGATAATTAGAGACTTGCCGACACAGTACCTGGTAATAAAACCTACTACCCCTTTGTGAAAAGGGCTTCCAAATTGTCTGAATGCGTAGGTATAGTTCTCCCATGATGGTATTTGTGCCATCTGGCGTAGGGCAAAAGACGTACCACGGATGAGCAGTAGTTATATTTATTAAAATGCCATTTTTATTGGGTTCTCGGTAATTCAGCCGCAAAATTTTGGCAGTGGCCTTCTCAATTCGATCAACCATAACCAACCAATCTACCCGTATGAGGGTAGCAAGCTCTAAGCTCATCGAGGCTAAGCATAATCTTTAATTGATATATGACCAAATGTGGATGCTTCTTCTTTCGAGCTTTCTAGCAATTATGATTCTTGAGTAAGTGAAGCAATACTCAAATCAAAAAAGGGCTCTTGCAGTTAACAAGAGCCCATTTGAAAGGTGAGAAAAATTTAATCAGACTAGTCTGAATTTTCGAGAAAACTATTTCTCATCTTCTTTGAAGATCCGCTCATAGTCAGCACTATATTTAGTAAAATCATCAGCAAAAGTGGTTACCACCACTCCACTATCGATTTGATGTGCGACCTTAATGGCACCTGCTAAATTTCCAGCTGCTGATGGACTAAGCAGCAAGCCCTCCTCACGCGCAACACGTTTGACCATAGCATCAGCTTCAGCGTTGCTTACTGCAACCATTCTATCAGGTACATCCTGATCAAAAATTGGAGGAATTCTTCCAGTGGTTGCCATGTGCTTCCACCCTTCAAAGGTGTGTTCGCCTGAATCGGGTTGCAATGCTACAATCTCGACGCCTTCAACTTTTTCTTTTAGAAATCTGCCGACCCCCATTTGGGTTCCTGAAGTACCCAAAGCAGAAACGAAATGGGTAACCTCACCATTGGTTTGGGCTAAAATTTCAGGTCCTGTGGTCGCATAGTGAGCACCCCAATTATCTGGATTCGCATATTGATCAGCCAAGAAGTATTTCTCAGGATCACTTTCAAAAAACGCTTTCACCTGCCGTTGACTCCCATCCACTCCAAGATCGCCAGGAGTTAAAACAAGATCAGCTCCTAGGGTCCGCATCATGTTTATCCGTTCTTTACTTGCAGTTTCTGGCAAACAAATCTTTACAGGCAATCCTAATGCAGCTGCGACTGCGCTGTATGCAATCCCTGTATTTCCACTTGTAGCATCAAGTAAAATTTGCCCCATACCATAGTCTCCTCTTTCTATCGCTTGCTTGATAATATTGAATCCTGGTCGAGATTTGACGCTACCGCCCAGCTGCATCCATTCAAGTTTAGCCATGACTCGAACTCCTGCTTTCGCAAAAACACTCTTAAATTCGTAAAGTGGTGTATTACCAATTAGGTTAGATACGTGCGCAACACGTTTCGCCAATGGACGATCCATTTCGTTAGTGATGATGGTCATGATATATGTTTTAGCGAAAGCTTAAAAGCGGAGATGCTCAAAAAGCCTCCTTTTAAACGTTGGCAACATGTGTTCCAAATGACCTTGCTTATAAAAGCATATTCAAATAGAAGTCTGACATGACAAACGCCGTAGGCTCTCGAATGGCTACATTCAATGCATTATCTGACCCTTGCCTTACAATAGGATAAAGCCTTGAGTGACTACGTATTGAATCGTAATCCTTATTTCACTATAAGTCTAAGGTTCGGCCTTGGGAAGCGAGAAGCATGCTCTTACCCAAAAACATAGGAACCTCATAAGATCTCCTAATCCTGAATAATACCTTGGGCCTTGGCTTCTTCAGCATAACCGTGGAGTTGGACAGGAGTGTCAACCTTTTTGCGCAACTTCATATTTAGGAATTCAACTCCCAAAGAGAACGCGATGGCAAAGTATAAATATCCTTTCGGTATCGCTCCAACTGAGCTACCTCCTATCTCGAGATGTCCGAGGTGGGCACCTTCTGCCAAAAGCGTAAAACCAATCAAGATGAGGAAGGCCATACCTAGCATTTGAACCGTTGGATTCTTATTGACGAATCGTGCAACAGGCATCGCTCCAACGATCATCACTCCAACACTAGCGATAACCGCGATGATCATAATGACCAAAGCGCCATGAACACCATTGGTCATTCCTACGGCAGTGAGAATCGAGTCGAATGAAAATACAATGTTGATTACTACTATCTGACTTACAATACTTGAAAAAGAAGCTCCTCGTTTTGGTGCCTCTCCTTCAGACTGCCCACCTGCGTGGCCATCCAGTTTGTGGTGTATTTCTGTAGTTGCCTTATAAATCAGGAATATGCCTCCGAGCAGAAGGATCAATCCTTGACCTGTAAACCCAAATGAAAGATACTCTCCATGATAACTAGCCCAAGAAAAAGGCTCTTGTAAACTAGTAAGCCAAGTGATTCCAAAAAGTAGCGCCACACGAAGGACCATCGCCAAGACCAGACCGATGTTAGTCGCCTTCTTTTGCTCATGTTCAGGCAACTTATTGGCCGCGATAGAAATGAAAATGATATTATCAATACCAAGCACAATTTCAAGAAAGGTGAGCGTTAATAAACTCATCCATACTGCAGCATTTGCAAAATCAGGGAAAACCATATCCATGAGGCAATGATACAAGATGTAAACAATAAGTAGGGCTAAGCTTTACTTTTTCAAATCGTAACCTTGCAAAATGAAGTATCGGAGATTAAGGCGAGAAGAACTTGAAGAACTTGAGCCTCAGTTTGTGCGCTTTTTGGCAGCACAAAGTGTTCCTGCAGAAGATTGGGCTAAGATCAAAGTAACTGATGAGCATAAAGCCAACCTTCTCATAGACCAGTTCAGCGAAATGGTGTTTGATGATGTAATCAGACGTACCAAATTTGCTGAGCAGCGCTCAGAAAAGCAAATATTGACTTTCCGTTGTGGGGATGAAAAATTGGAGCTTAGAGGAATCGTCATTCAAGGTGAAACATCTTTAGATCTTCGTAAAGAAGAATCGTCCGATGAAATGCTAGCCAAACTCAAACTAAGTAACGCCAAACTCAAGATCCTTTCTGCTGAGCGCATTTACCGCCCAAATCGCGAAATCGAGGTATTTTCCCTTCTTGAACAACAGGCTAAAATTTCTCAAGGTCCTGAGCTTTTTGATTTGTTAGACAGCTTGGTTAGTACCGAGAGTTAATACTCATGATAAGCATAATCAAAGCATTTCGTGAGATTACTAAAATCCCTGGCTACCACAAGCAGCTAGCTAGCCAGTTGAGCTCCACACAATGGGAGAAGATTTCGTATGGAAACCATAAACGTCAATACCTCCTCTATGCAGGGCAAAAAGACCCTCAAGCACCAGTAGCAGTGTGGATTCACGGAGGTGGTTGGCAGTTTGGAAGTCCCGAAAAATTAGTTGCTTTTGGAGAGTACTTTTTCAAGCGGGGATATTCAGTTTACTTGCCTAGTCATCGACGCATTCCCAGATTTAACGGAGCTTCAATTTTCAAGGATGTATGCGAGGCCCTGACAGTGGTCCAGTGCAAAGCGATGAGTCCACCTAGGATTCTTTTAGGTGGTATGTCGAGTGGAGGCCAGCTTGCTGCTCTTTTAGCCTTGCGGCAAAACGAATGGCGTTTCAATGCAAGGTTGCAAGGATTAATCACCTGTGGGTCCCCTCTAAGCCTAAGGCACATGGGGGCTAGTCCCACAAGAAGGCTTTTTGCTGGCAGCTCAAAAGGGGAGCAATTCGATCATTTGGATCCATACACTCAACTTAAAACGAAGCCTGATTTCCCAGCTGTCATACTGCATGGCACCGAGGATGGACTAGTGCCGTGGAAGAGTGCGATTGCCTTCGTAAACCAAGCTAAACTCCTAGGTTGGAACGAACTAAATTTTGTGAACCTTCCTGGTGGCACTCACCTTGACTCAGCAACTTTTATAAGAGACTAGCTGGAAGCACTCTGAACGAGTCTTTCAGTCAACTCTAGTGTCAGTTGCCCTCCCATACCGGGTCCGAGATTAAATTCAACTCCCTTGCTTTTCAAGTCATATTCAGCAAGGGTTTCAATAATTTCCATAAGCTGAGGTCGAGACCACCGCTTGGCAGCTTGACGCACTTTCCCTAAGCGAAAAGCGCTATAGATTCCGGTTGCTTCTTTTTGATCGCTTTCGCTTTGATGCAAAACGTCATGGATCGCAAATAGCCCGCTGAAGTAACCATAAAGGCTGGCTAAAGTCAATGGAAGAGGGTGTTCACGTTCGTTTTGCGAAAGCGCATACCCTATTCGCACAACCCGCTCTAAATCCTTAGAACCTAACGCGTCTTGAAACTCGAATAAATTGAATTGTCGACTAATGCCAACATGCGTTTCAACATGCTCGGCTGTGATCTCTTGCTCCTTTGGAATATTTAAAAACAGCTTGTCCAAAGCTCCTGAGAGGACGATTAAATCTGTTCCAAGATATTCGGCGAGTAAATCTGTAACCCCTGGAGCAGCCTTACGCTTTCTACTAGAGAGCTGCTTGCTAATAAACTGAGGGACCTGATTACTATAGAGCGGCTTGCTTTCAAAGACAATTCCTGAGTGCGCAATCGCCTTATAAACTTTGGTATTGGCTTTTACTTTCTTCCCTCGATAGGCCAATACCAGCACCGTTGAAGGAACTGGTTGTTTGAAATAGCTCTCCAGCTTGGAGAAATCCGGAAGATCCTGAGCTTCTTTGATCAAAACCAATTGAAACGGCGACATCATTGGATATCGACTTGATGCATCTACGATCTGACCTGCCGTAACATCACGCCCGTAGAGCACTTGTTGATTGAAGCTCTTAGATGCTTCATCAACTGTCTTCGCTTCGAATGCATCAGCGAGCATATCGATGAAAAACGGCTCAGTCCCATGCAGCAGATAAATCGGCTTGAAAGACTTTGACTTTATATCGGCAAGGATATCAGTATGTGACTTCGCAATTGGCACGCGGGCAAGGTAAAACGCTCAATGGTTAGCGAGGTGCTAAGTTTGATTTTATAAAGCAGAAAACCTTAGCGAAATGATCATAGTCTCAACTCTCAGAAAGCTCAGAGCGCTATCCGAGTCGCCAACGTTAATAACTACTCGAAAAAGCTGAAATACGTTTTCCCGTAGGTGCGCAAATTTCGAAACCGCGGATGCTCTGAGAAATCATGATTGGGATTGTGCTCCAAAACAAATAGACCTCCTTGTGCGAGCAAATTCGTGCTGAAAAACTTGTCTGGAATTGTGTCAAGTGTGGGCAAAGGGTACGGTGGGCCTGCAAAACAGTAGGTGTAACTCCCTTTATCAGTAGCCATAAACTTGAAAACATCTGAACGAACTACTCGCAAGTTGTCTTCGATCTTGAGCTCTTTTGCAAGACGCTGTACAAATCGAATTGCTGGAACGTGCTTGTCTACATATGTCGCGTATTCACATCCTCGACTTATACATTCGTAACAATGATTCCCCGTCCCTCCGAATAAATCGAGCATGCGCATATCCTCGAAATCAAGCTCATTCGTGAGGATATTAAATAGACCTTCCTTGCTGATATCTGTAGTAGGGCGGGTGGGCCATTTATCGGCTGGTGGTGTAAATCGACGACCTCTAAATTTGCCTGAGATAATCCGCATTAGTTTACTGGGATTGGTTGTTCACGTAATGCAACTTGGTGGGCGAGAAGTAGGTCAACAGGAGCAGTGGTAGGTCCCGTAGCTAGTTTATCATCAAGATTTCTAAGGTCAAAATAGATTTTCATCTTTCGATAAAGCTGACCTTCTTCAGAAATCATTCCGCCTATATAGACAGGAGTGGTATTTCGATCTAAGCCATACTGCTCAAGCATTGCAGCTAGGTGAAAAACTGCATCTGCATCTACCTGACAATGTTCGGCTTGGACAAGGACTACTTGATTTTGACGTACAAGTACCATCCAGCAATGCTGATCGATAAAATAAGCTAGGCAATGGTTTTGAACTTGTTTGCGAAGTTCGTTTGCAGTGTGTACAAAGAGTTCTGCAATGTGGTTTCCGCTATATAGGGATTCTGGGACTTGAACGTTCCTGTCGTACACGCCCATAGCTTGGAGTTCTGGCAATGCGCTAACCCCAATATTTGCAAGATTTACAAGTGGATGCTTCTGACGTAAGTACTGCAATCGGTCCTTGTAACGGTATAATTTGGCAGGTACTAATTGCCATCGAAAACTTGTTTCGAATACCGTTCCAGGTCGCTCTTGGCTAAGAGCAGATAACTCTATTTGACGAGCGCTGTACCCACTATTACCCTCGCTAGTCCTTCTTCGAGAAAACAGATAGACTCCATCGTCGTGGACGATAGAAACCAAAGGGGTGGCCAAGGCCTGCATTATTCCCAGTTACCAGCTAGCGATGGGGTCGACATATTGCCGAACTTTATCGTCTTAGTAGGATCGTAAGTGTTGTCGTAACGCGAAAAACGTGGATGAGCAAATGGCCCCATAAAGTGCTTATAGTTCGTACTCACCTCAACGACATTGACCAATGTTGATTGGTAAGTTGTTGTGTCGGCAGTAATGTCGAATTGAACACCATCAGTGTACGGAACGTAGCGAAGTGAATCTAATGGCAAGTTTAGAGACATTGCTGAATCCAAAGCAGAACGGAAGATAGTGTCGTATCGAATAACGCCATCAAAGTTTGGATCATCTGGATCACCAAAAACACTGACAATCGGAATTTTGCCGTTGCGAAGTACTTGATCTAGTGTATCAAAACTATTTGCAAATCCATCGCCAGTTACGTCACGAAAAAGCTGTTGTGCAGTTCTGACTTCCTTGAGTCGGTTGATTACCGCATCTTGGCGTCGATTAAGTTCATCTCCAAAAGCGATAGGCTCACTAATTGAGCTAACCAACACCCAGATAAGTGCTGCTGCGATCGCTGCTAAGACCAAATTGATAACCGTCCTCATAGTTGATTCCTTGTTTGGGCAATAATACACAAAGTCACGTCGTGGTTCGAATACATTTTACGACGCAATTTTGCACACACACTACTTTTGATGCAAAAAGATAGAATTTTGGTGGTTGAACCCTGCATTTTAGCAATAGAAAGTTCCTGCGACGATACTTCAGCCGCTGTCTGGAGAGACGGAAAATTACTCAGTAACGTAGTTGCTTCTCAGCTTATGCACGACGAAACAGGTGGTATTGTGCCTGAAGTTGCAAGTCGGGCTCATCAACAGGTCATTATTCCAGTTGTGAAACGTGCCCTTGAGGACGCTCAAATTCGTCCACAAAATCTAGACGCTGTTGCTGTTACGCGAGGCCCAGGCCTTATGGGTAGCCTTGTTGTTGGTGTAGCTTTCGCCAAAACCTATGCAGCGGGCCTCGACATTCCAGTCATAGAAGTTCATCACATGGAGGCGCATGTTCTTGCTCATTTTGCAACCGAAAACAAGCCTGAATTTCCATTTTTATGCCTAACGGTAAGTGGTGGACACACCCAATTGCTTATTGTGAGAGGCCCATTTTCGTATGAAGAAATTGGTAGAACACTCGATGATGCTGCGGGTGAAGCCTTTGATAAAAGTGGAAAACTACTTGGACTTCCCTACCCTGCCGGACCTCATATAGACAGACTAGCCAAAGAAGGATCGCCAAAATTCGAATTTTCGAAGCAAAACATCGATGGTTACGACTTCAGTTACAGTGGACTTAAAACGAGTATCTTGTACTTTTTGCAAAAAGAAATTCGTAAAAATCCTGACTTCGTTCATGAAAACCTAACCGATTTGGCTGCTTCAGTTCAGCATGCCATAGTCGAAAGCTTACTCATAAAAGTAGAGGCGGCGTTAGTCAAGACCGGACTTAGTCAACTTGCTTTAGCAGGCGGAGTGAGTGCAAATTCAGGATTACGTGAATCAGCAGAAAAGCTAACTAACAGACTCGGCGTAAAGCTTTATGCTACGCCTATCAAGCTTGCTACTGATAATGCTGGAATGATTGCCGCTGCAGCCTCTTTCGCGTACGCAGAGAATCGTTTTGCCGAAGATGACTTAGCACCTTCTGCACGTCTGGCTATGCGTTTTTGATGGACTTAAAGCTGACCTAAAAGTCTTGCTTTTGTGTTTTCATAATCCGCCTCGCTAATGAGCTCTCGCTCATAAAGAGAAGATAGTTCAGCAAGTTTCTGTGCAATGGTCGATTGCTGCTCTACATTTTCAGTGTGTACATCTCCAGAAGTATCTGCTGCAGAAGTGTAGGCTTCCGTTTCAGAAATCTCGGTGTCTTTTCCGAAAGCCGTTGCAGTCGCAGAAGTAGCAAAGTCTTTTCCCCTCCTAATTAATTCATCAAACTTAAAACGACTTTTAGAGGAGACTTCATCGACCTCTTCCGCAACAGCTTCATCGCCTCTTTCCTTTTGCCATTCCATCACTTTTTCTTTACCCTTCTCGAACTGGTCACGATACACCTTTTTAAGACGCTCAGGGTCAAGATCAAGTATCGTCCCACCACTACTTAGATGTGTTTTGAAGGCCGTTCCTAACGCATAACTACTTGCACCAGCCAAAACCCCACCGGTCACACTTCCAACCAGTGTACCAGCGATAGGCACCAATTTCACAATCGATGCTGCACCAATCCTCGCAAGTGCAGCACTTGTTAGAGAACTCACGAGTGCCTTACCTTTTGTGGCTGAAAAATCAACATCATAAACCTCGCAAAGGCTCCTAATCATATCAACTTGAACTGCAGAAACTGCCGCTAGATCAGCCAAAGCCAATGGAATTGCACCTGCTCCTAGCGACCAAACGGAGTGGTTTCTGATGATCGTATCTGCATGCTTACTTCTTTCGTCTCGGGCCATGGTGTTTAGATTATTCTGTTAGCTATTGCATAAGATAACGCGCGAAGTAGAGGTTTTGGCGTAAGCTCTAGACAGAACACTTAGGTTAACCGACGAAAACACTCCAACGCCCTATGCAGTGAAGCGATTCGCTATATCTATCTCAGAATCAAGTGGCCTATTATGCAATATTTTATCTAGGAGCGATTCTGTGCAAAAGGGACCCAAACTAGTGCCTTTCGTACCAAAACCGTTACAAATCCAGAGCCCTAGTCTATCGGGATGTTCACCTACTAGTGGACGTCTGTCTTTCACAGTTGGTCGCACTGCAGATGCGTGTTCATGGTTCTTGGGGATACTAATCTCGAATGCGGCAGCTTGCTCTTCTAAACGCTTTTTACCTTCTTGACTTGGAGTTTCATGCACAAAATGATCTTGGTTTGTTGCTCCAAGCCAGACCTCATCCTTTAGCCCGACGGGACAAATGAAGTAACTCATTTTAATCGCCATATTTCGTGGCATCTCTCCTAATGAGAATCGAAACACCTCGCCTTTAGTGCCCCTCCAAGGCAGTTTACCCCACGTAGTAGACAATCTTGCAGCAGCACCTGTACAGTCAATGATATTCCTTGCGGTAAAACCTCCCAATCGCCAACCTTCATTAATTCTCTCAGCATCGTCAATATTGACATCTGAGGCAATGAGCCACCCCTTTTTCACTAAAAAAGCCCTGTAAGAACTAATTAGCTCGCGAAGATTTACTTGTACTGCTTGGAGGGTCGGCCCCACAATTTCAGGAACTTTTACCGCCAATTTGAGATCCATTTGGGGTTTATCCATGTATGGAGAATAGGCATCGTCACTGCGCCGCATATCCCATTGATTCAAGGCAGAAACTTCTGAAAGATCTCGATATACTGTGATCTCGTTAAGGAGTTTCACATCGAGTAATCGGGCTAGCTCCTCGTATACACTCAGGCTATTTAGCAAACCCTCGATTTTCCAAGTTTTTACAAAACGTCTTCCCGTTACAGGATTTACTATCCCAGCGGCCACATTACTACTAGCTAGTTGGTGTCCTCGATCAATAACTCGGTGATCTAAGCCTGCTCGCAGCATTCTGTAACTTAAAAGTGTTCCTGCCAGCCCTTGGCCAAGGATGAGATAGTCTACTTCCTGTTTAGTCATATTCATCGAGCTCCGCTTGAATTTTCTTTGAAAGAGATTTTACAACAAGCGTGTAACTGGCGTCAATCCAATCTTTTATCACTTGATCACTAATTGCTTCTCGTTCCCAGTAAACGCTATTCCAGTGCTTTTTACTCATGTGATAACCAGGCTCAACAGCTGCGTATTTTTCCCTAAGCCTTAAAGCCTCTTCCGGTTCACATTTTAAATTTAATCTCGGTAGATCTAGTGAGAGAAGCGCAAACATCTTTCCTCCCACTTTATAAACCACTGTTTGAGGGCCAAATGGAGCTGTTGCTTCTGCGCCTTTTAGCTGTTCACAATAGGAGGCGATATTCTCGTGGTTATTCATAAAAATGTGATTTTCTACGTAAAAGGGCTGTTTTCATCCCCATTTTAGGCTAAAGCTGGTCGTTTTTTAGCTTTTAGGTGATTGTGGCTTGGGAATTGAATTGAACAGTGAAGTCTCCAAAGTCAAGCGCCAAGCTACATGATTGAAATTCTAAATGACCTTGTCAAGTATAGGCTCATGCCTAGTCAAGTTCCAAATGACGAAATTTCTCGTCATCGGGCTGGTTTGCTTGCGTGGGTGCATTTGATTGCCATTGTCATGAGTGGGATACTGTTAATAGTCAGTATTCTTTTTGCAGAAGATCAAGATCCTCTACCTCTGCTAATCAGCTGTCTGGGATCAATCATCCTAGCGCATATTTACAAGAAGTATGGCCAATTTAACATAAGCGGAAATTTGCTTGTTGTCTTACTTTTTGGAGTCTTGGCTTTTCAACTGGTTCCAACTGGTGGTCTGTACTCGGATAACTTAATGTGGATGCTATTGCTTCCCACAGTTGCTTTCTTATTCACTTCTAAAAAGTATGGATATTTCTGGTCGATTATAGCGTTGGGTTCGATCGTTACGCTTTACGTACTAGAGATTAGATTTTCGCAAAATCACCGAGAGATAGCTCTAGGTTTTGATGCTTCTTATTACATGACCAGTTATCTTGGTTTGTTTATACTAATGGTAGCAATCGTTTCACTTTTTGTTGATGGCAATAAGAACTTGCTCGAATCTCTTCATAAAACTTCAGAAAAACTTCGCTTGCGACAAGATGAGCTTGTTGCAAAAAATAGTCTACTGAAAAAGCAGGAAGCCGCCTTAAAAAGTAGTAATCAAGATTTAGAACTCTTCGCCTCTGTCGCAAGCCATGACCTTAAAGAGCCCTTACGTATGATTACCTCATACTCAAGATTACTTGAAAAAAATCTCAATACTTCTCTAAGCGAGCGTGATCAGGAGTTTCTGACATACATCAAAGAAGGTGGGCTTCGCATGCACACTATGATTGATGATTTGCTTGCCTACGGTAAACTAGGTCGTGACAATAAGGATGCTAAACCTATTGACCTAGACAAAACCCTATTTGTGGTTGAGAACAACCTTAAGCTTCGCCTTATTGAATCTGAAGGAAGTATAAGCTGGGATGCCTTACCGACGGTTCTTGGACATTCTACTCAATTTGTCCAATTGTTTCAAAATCTAATCGCCAACAGCTTAAAGTTCAGCCGTGAAGGTGTAGCGCCGAATGTTACAATAACGGGTGCGCAGAGGAGCGATCTTTATGAAATTAAGCTTTCCGATAATGGAATAGGGATCGCTGCTGATGAGATTGATAATGTCTTTGGTGTTTTTCAGCGCCTTAGTAATTCCGCAAAATTTGAAGGGACTGGACTTGGTTTGGCTACAGTCAAGCGAATTATGGATGGTCTTGGAGGAGCTATCAAGGTAGAAAGCACTTTAGGCCTAGGAACAAGCTTCACGCTTTCTTTCCCACTAAAACTCACCGTTGGATTTGTTCAAGGGGATGTAGTGCCCGCGCGCACAAACGCGGCTCCAAAATTACATTGAAGCCGCGCCGAGTAACTTATCTATGTTACTCCCTTATGGGAATATACCTAGTGCGAGATAGTCACTAGCAATCTTGTTGATGGCTACAACAAAGGCCGCAGTACGCAAATCAGGAACATCAGGATGATCCTCATAAACTGCTCGAATCTGCTGATAAGCCGTTACCATAGTTTCTTCGAGGCCTGAACGCACGAGATCTATTTCATCCGCACCTCTAGCTATAATTTTACGATCTCGTTCAGATACAGTTTTACCTGTAGCTCCTTCTACAACATCAAGCATCGTCTTGTTGATGTTCTCATTGAAACGCTTCTCCATACGTCCGAAACGCATGTGAGAAAGGTTCTTTAACCACTCAAAATAACTCACCGTTACACCTCCAGCATTGAGGTACATGTCAGGTATAATGATTACTGCTCGTTCTTTCAAGATGAGCTGAGCAGCACTGGTAATTGGACCGTTTGCAGCCTCAGCGATAATCTTCGCCTTGATTTTTGAAGCATTCTCTTTGTGAATCACATTCTCGAGAGCAGCAGGCACTAGAATATCACAATCAATTTCCAAGCATTTCTCGCGTGCTTCTTTTCCAAAACTTTCAGCCCCAGGGAATCCAAGTATAGTTCCGTGCTCTTTACGGAACGCCAACAATTCATGAATGTCGATTCCATCTGGCTTATGGATGTAACCTTCAACCTCACCTACACCGATGATTTTTACACCACCTTCATCTTGGGAAATCATTCCGGTGTAGCTACCGACGTTACCTAAACCTTGCAGAACCATGGTCTTACCCTCAATTCCAGTTTTAAGGCCAAGCTTTTTCATATCTGCCTCAAAAGAGCAACACTCTCGCATGCCATAGAATACACCTCTACCAGTAGCTTCAGTGCGCCCTTTAATTCCGTTTTGTGATTCCGGTTTGCCGGTTACGCAACCGGCTGCATCGATATCCATACCCGCGAAAGTGCGGTAGGTATCAAAAATCCAAGCCATTTCACGCGAACCTGTTCCATAATCAGGAGCTGGTACATCAACACTAGGTCCGATACAATTACGACGGATGAGTTCCATCGTATATCGACGAGTTATTTTCTCTAAATCCTCAGCTTCGTACTCCCATGGGTTTATTTTCACTCCACCCTTTGCACCACCAAATGGCACATCGACAATTGCACACTTGTAACTCATGAGGGCTGCAAGGGCCATCACTTCATCTTGGTTTACGTGCATTGAATAGCGAATCCCACCCTTTGTAGGAGACCTGTGCTGAGAGTGCTGTACTCGATAGGCCTCAATTACTTTATACTCCCCACCAATTCGAACAGGGAAGTTCATCCGATATATGGAATTGCATGCTTTGATTTGATCAAGCAGTCCGTCTGGATGACCAGTAAATGGAGCTGCAGCGTCAAAATAGTCTACAACTGATTGAAAGAAGCTTATGTTTTGATCACTCATCGTCTTGGATTTGGTCTTCAAGTTTGGTTAAGCGCCGATCTACGAAGTATAAATATGCAAACAGTCCCAGCACTACAATTACAATTACGGCCACGACAACATAGATTTTCCCGATGCTTCGGATAAAATCAGGCGCGGCCTGTAAAAAAAGTGCTGGCGAAAGATTTTGCATAAATTTTCGAAGATGCCCACTCAAGGGCTAGGCATTGGTTAAGGCAGGTTAGGAATTACCTAGTAAGCGTAAAAGTGGTGCTAATTCTTGGTGTAGCAAAACAAGTTTGAAAACTTGCAATGTAAAAGGATGTCATAAGTCATTCTCCTTTCCAAATAGAATCGTCATTTATTCGCTTGGGAGAAAGTCTCACCCTAAAAGTCGCTCCTGAATCTTATGTTTTAGACGTGCTGTGCGCCAACTAAGTTGCGCTAACCACAATCCGACGAGGGTGAATCCAATAATTCCAGGATAAAATACCATACGCATCGTGCTATCTAAGTCTTCCCCTCCAAACCCAGGATTACCCCCTGCACCTGGATGAAGACTTGCCCTCATCCGCGGAATAATGTAGAGTAAAGGGATAAGCATCGCAAACGCAAAAATATTGTAGGCTGCACCTATCCTACTAGCTTGTTGGTCTGAAGCTACACTCGCTCTTAAAACAAAGTACGCCAAGTAAATCAGTAGCGCTATTGCAGTCATATTCTGCTTTACATCACCACTCCAAGGCTTGCCCCAGGTGAAATTGGCCCACACCATTCCAGTAAAGAGCCCTAGCATTCCAAAAGCAAGACCAACCTTAGTTAGCGCCTCACTTCGTCTATCAAACTCAGACCTACCGCTTATCAAAAAACGTGCTGCATAAACAGCTGCTGCAAGCATCAAAATCATCAGTGAGAACCATAACGATACATGGAAATATTGGTTTCGTATGGTCTCAGCTAAAAGGCCTCTAAATGGAAAAGTGATACCTGAGCTTGCCGAAAGATTCTCAATTTGAGAAGACCAACCTTGTGGTGAAGGCGGACCTGCAAGTGCTTCTGACTGTTTTAGTATGATTGCCTCTGGTAAAACAAACGCTCCATCCTTTGGATTATCGATGATCAAGCTGGCTCGAGCTGCACCGTCGGAAGTCGGTAAGTAAGCGGGTACTTGGAATGAAATGGATAGGTCTTGTACCCCAATGACTTTGACAGAGTTGGAAAGTATTGCTGTGTCCCTCCCCTCTTTTCCTTCTACTCTGGGGCTCCCTAATCGCAACCAAGCGCGAATTTCTTCTCCGCTTTCAAAATGAGTGTTATAGCCTTCTACTCGGATCGTCTGCTGTTGGCCGGCAGTTAGCTGCATCGGCTCTACAGATTGGATTCCTGATTTTAATGGAATCAACAGTCCAGCCAGCACGACGTACAACATCAAAAGAAGCGCAAGTACTTTCCACCACAATCCTTTCATAAGCACAAAGGTCTATCAATTTAGGAATTAGCGTGTCAATTTTAACTCAAGCCTCTTTCCATAGAGAAGGAACTAGCAATAACGCCAATCCAATCGCCAGTAAATCCACTCCAAAAAGTAACAACAGGTCTTTATTTGTGCTGGTTTGTTGAATTAACCTGAGTGCTACCGCACCCAATTTCACAACCGTTAGCAACAACGGGATTACAACAGGAAAGGCCAAAATGGCCACAATTCCAGGCCCGTTGTTGACCCGACCTGCCAACAGAGCTAGAAACGTTAAAATTAGTGAGAGTCCGAGCGAGGCCATGAAGAGCGTAAGTGAAAACAAGCCAATGTCCTTAACTGGATTGCCAAACAATAGCGATAAAACACCCCATACAAGGAGCCCGATCAGCAGCAGAAACAGAGTATTAAACAACACTTTTGCTACATACAAACTCAAAGGTGAAGTCAATTGCTGGTAGTAAGAATACCTGTAGGTAAGCTCACGTGAGAAGGATCGGCCTAGACCATTGACTGCACCGAAAAGCAAAATGATCCAAAAAAGTGCATTCCACAATCGAGGCTCGACGCTTCCAAAAGCTAGAGAAAAAAGGTAGACCGTTCCTATAGCAAAGAGCAATACACCCGCTAGTGAAGCTCGTTGTCTAAATTCAAGACGAACTTCAAGCCCAAGTAAGGTTATAATCTGCCCAATCACGGTGGCAATGTAGTTAAGTGTTTCTTGTCACCACACTCTTTGATTTCAGTAACCCTTATGATTTCACCGCCAGTTAGGATTCAAAGCGTTAATTTGTCGCCGAAGCACTATTCAAACACCGTGAGAAAATTACTCTATACAATGGCCATGCTTTGTGCATTGCCCATAGCCGCAATAGCAGAGCCTTACACATTTCTTGAAGCCGTTGCTGAAAACGGAGACGGTATGTTCGCGCTACTCAGACGCTTTGATTTGCCGCCAACTGGATGTAATCAAGACGCCTTTCGAAGCATCAATAGCCTTTCGGCAAAACAACCATTAAAAGCCGGAACGAAATACAAAGTACCAGTACTCATCTACACATACAACGGTAAATCAATCAGATCAACCATTGGGATCAAAGACCTTGAACTCGCCAAGCAGATTCAATCTTACAACCGATCTCGCGTCAAAAGTGGGCAGCAGAAAAAGCAATACGAAAAGTCTAAAGTACTCTGGGTCCCTTATGAATACGTGCTTTGTGACCAAGCAGGCCCTACGAAATCAGCCCCTGCAGAAGCTGTCCTTGTATCAGCAAATACATCCGAAAATGTGATCGTGACTCCACCCGCTGAATCCACGGGAATCAAAGAAAAGGTCAAGAAAAGTGGATACAGCATTTTCGGAGAGAAGTATAGTACTGTCGATCGCAAAGACGACAAATTGAAAGGAAAAGTATTTTATCTCGTCTCTGGACACGGAGGTCCAGATCCTGGGGCAATAGGCAAGAAAAGAGACAACTCCCTTTGCGAAGACGAGTACGCCTATGATGTTGTCCTCCGTTTGGCAAGAAATATCATCACTCATGGCGGCGTACCATATGTCATTGTTCGTGATCCGGACGATGGTATTAGAGATGAAGAGTTTTTGTCCTGTGACAAAGATGAGCTAGTATGGGGTGATCAAGCTATCCCGTTAAATCAAATCAAAAGACTTCGCCAACGCTCAGACGCTATCAATAAATTGGTGAAGGAAAACAAATCCAAAGGCACTGCTGATCAATACTGCATCGTGATACACGTCGATAGTAGACACGAAGAGACCCAAACTGATCTCTTTTTCTATCACCAAAAAAATTCACGAAAATCCTCCCGTTTGACAAAAGACATGCGTGCTACAGTTGAGAAGAACTATAAGCGTAATGGAAGGACTAGGGAGTACAAAGGAGCAATTCTCACACGTGACCTCCACATGCTGAGAGAGGTAGATGTACCAACCGTCTACATCGAACTTGGAAACATTCAGCATAGTTTTGACCAAAAGCGAGTTCTGCAATCTCGAAATCGCCAAGCTTTAGCAAATTGGTTTTCAGAAGGAATCGTCAGTAGTCTTAAACGTTAGGGTTTTCGCAAAAGCAACTTGCATATCAACCTTGCGGGTACCTTGCGTCGTTAGAGAAACCACCATACTTAACCTGCAGCGTGAGCGATACAACCGATCAAAGACCTGAGCCCAATCGCGATGAGCGAGGTGTAGGCTATTGGATCGGTTGGGTAATAGGCTTCACAACAAGGTGGACGCTCAGGATAATCCTCATACTTCTCGTAGTCCTGCTGCTGTGCTACTTCCTAATCCATGTTCCAGCTGTCCAACGATATGCTGCTAATCAAGCATCAAAAGCCATCTCAGAACAGTTTGATGTTGACGTAAATGTTGGTGCCATCGAACTTGAGCCCTTTTCAAGCATTCGACTAAAAGAAGTCTACATCGGCGATCGACAAGGAGATACGCTACTGATAACTGATCGTCTTTCTGTAAACCTGTTCAGGCCGTTACAATCTCTTTTGAATCGAGAACTATATGTTGAAGCAGTCAATCTAAGCGGAGCGTCATTAAATCTCTATAAAGACTCAACAGCAACATCTGGAAATTATAGCTTCTTACTTCCTTACTTCAGAAAAGGGCCAGAAGGTAAAAGCGAACAAACGCAAGGCTTAAGCTTAGATTTAAGAGAGGTAAACCTCACCAATAGTAGCGTCGATTATTCAGATGCCTTTCAAGGTCTGCAAGCAAAAGGCAGCATTGATACAATTGAAGTGTTACTAGATTTACTTGACATACCCGCCCAGAAAATAGAAGGAAATACAGTAAACATCTTCGGTCTTGCGATAGACGTTTCTCGTAATGCGCCAACAGCTTTCAACTTAGAGTCACCTCAAGAAAAACTATCACCTGTTGAGTCCTATGGAATTCAAACAGTCAAACCATTTTTAAGTCCGCTTGCCATAAGCTTGAGCGACTTTCAGCTGTTCAGATCGTCTATTACCTATCATAATAAAGTAAAGGCTTCTCAAAGCAAAAGCTTCGATCCAAACGATTTTAAAGTATCTGACCTTGAAGTGAGCATGTCTGACTTTTTGATTGGACCGGACAGCCTTGGAGTTACAATAGAAGGAGTATCGTTTCGTGAAAAAAGTGGATTTCGACTTTACAACTTGAGTACAGGTGAACTAGCTTTCACAAATAGCGAGCTCTTGCTAAAGGACCTAGATCTTCAAACCGCACGATCACGATTTGGTGACTATCTGCAAATCAGGCTTCCAAAGAATACTTCATGGTCTTCTATTTTACAAGAAGGTCGCATAAACGCTAACATTAAACCTTCGACCGTTGCCGTTAATGAACTTCTCTCGTTCGTTCCAGCCTTAAAGCAAAATCCGTTTTTCGAAGGAAGAGAAAACGAGAAACTGAATATATCAGGGTTGATTACTGGCACCGCTAATAGATTAAATGCACGTGGCCTTACGCTAAGGTTACCTGATAATAGTTTCTTATCTGCCGATGTTGGGGTCCGCAATATTGCTCAACCAGATGAACTACTTCTCAACCTTGAAATTAGAGAATTAAATACCTCTGTTTCTCGCCTTCGAGGGTTGCTTCCGATGCTTAAGCTTCCTACAAATTTTGACAAGCTTGGGGAAATAGCTTTCACTGGACGGTTTGATGGCTTTCTCAAAGATTTCGTTGCATACGGAGACCTGCGTAGTGATCTTGGAAGAGCGGTTCTTGATACTCGATTCGTCAATAAGCAAGGGATAGAACAATACACTGGCGAAGCTGCACTTTTTGATTTTGACCTTGGCGCTTGGACGTCCAATTCTGAATGGGGTAAAATCACGGCACGTGCTGATATTCGTGATGGACAAGGGCTTTCTAGAGAGACCCTAAAGCTTGACCTCATTGGATCTATTGATCAAGTTGCTTACAGAGGATATACATATCGCGACATCAAAGCAAATGGGAATCTATCACCGAATGGATTCTTAGGTGCTATGAATTTTAAAGATGAACACGCCGACTTAGATTTTGAGGGAAAAATAAACCTCGCAGAAGGCGCAGAACAGTTTGATTTCATCATGAATGTTCGGCAATTAGATTTACTTTCTTTAAAACTATCGAATGAGTCGTGGTCTTTTCAAGGCAAAGTCGATATTAACTCTGAAAGCTTAGATCTTGACAACCTCGAAGGGACTGTATCCGTCAAAGATTTTAATGTTGTTAATCCAAAGAATAATAGATACGAAATAAAAAATCTTACCATGGAGCAAATTATTGCTCCAGACGGATCAAAGCGTCTTACACTGAATAGTCCCTTAGCATTAGTTGACATTTCTGGAGAGTATCGTTTGCGCACGCTTCCAAACAGTCTACTCTCAGCTTTCGCCAAAACCTATCCAGACCTATACTCTCGAACAAAATTGGAGACTCCAATCTTACTTGACTCGCTTGATACGAAGATAAGTTTAGATGCAAAATTGACTAATGTTGACAGCTTACTATCAGCTTTCAATATCCCTGTCAATAATTTAAATGGTAGTCAGTTAGCGCTTACACTCGACACGGAACGTCAAAATTTAGATGTCTCTCTTTCAAGCTCAGCCCCGCGAATAGCTGGAGTAACCTTTGAAAATTTCGGATTGAATTTAAGAGGCCAATCAGGAGAGGCGATACTAGACACTAAAGCACAAAGTATCTCTCTAGGAGCATTCGTATTCGAAAAAGTGGATGGCTATGGCGAGTATGCCGATGGTGATTTTCGATTCGGCGTAAAGACAGATACAACCTCAAATTTATTAGGCAACATTATCCTCGGCGGTGCAGTCGAAGTTACCGATACTGCTTTGACATTTAAGTTAGATCCAACCAGTTTCATTGATGTAAGCGATGAACGTTGGGTAGTTCAAGAAGGAAATCGACTCGTGATTGGAAAAAATCGCCTCGATGCAAAGGACGTTCAAATCACTTCTGGAGAACGATCTATTAAACTTGAAACAGTAGGCGATAGAGGGATAGATGTCCTTATGCGTCAACTAAACCTTGACCTTTTAAACAACTATCTCAATCCTGAAAAAATTCAAGTAAGTGGCGATGTAGATGCCTACTTGTCTGCCACAGATATCTATGCACAAGAAGGGATTACTTTCAGTGCAAGTATTGACACTCTAACCGTTAACAGTGTTGACTGGGGAGCTTTTCAAAATCTAATCACCCTAGAAAATAAAAACTCACCTTTAGGTATTTACACCACCTTCAGTAGGGAAGGCCAACAGGCGGTACTAGATGCGACGGTTGCCCTACAAGATGGCGTTGAAATTAATGGTCAACAACGGCCCGCTCAATATTTCGATGCCTTCTTTAATACAGAAGACTTCGACATGTCTTTCATCAGCTATTTCGTTCCAGGCATTACTGACCTAAGAGGTAAACTAGGAGCTGACCTCCATGTATTTGGCACTCCCGACAATATGGTGCCAGAAGGTGGCATTCTTGTAGACGATTGTGCGTTGACGATCAACTACACTCAAACTAGATATTTCGTCGACTCTCAATATGTGAGCATCGACGAGCGAACTCTTGATGCCTCAGGACGACAGATTACAGACATTGAGGGCAATGTAGCTACCATTCAAGGTGGCTTGCTACACCAAGGTTTATTGAAGTGGGACTTAGATCTTGCTATCCGTACAGATAAATTACTCGTTACTGATACCCAAAAAGAAGATAACCCACTTTACTATGGTAAAGCATATGCAGATGGTGAGATTGGATTTTCAGGACCATTCAATCAAACAGATTTAGATATTGATGCTAAGGCCTTGGCTGGTACTAAAATCATATTTCCTGTAAGTGGTTCGAGCGTAGAAGAAGATCTCCGTTTTATTCGATTCACGGACTCAAGTACTGAAAATGAAGCTGAAGTTGCCCGTTTTGTAAGAGGTATCAACCTCGATATGGATATTGAAATTACCCCTGTTGCAGAACTCTTCATTGTATTTGATGAAGCTGCTGGAGATATTCTAAGAGCTCAAGGAGCAGGTAATGTGCAAATAGACGTTTTACGAACGGGGTCTTACACCATGTTTGGCAACTTCGAGGTTGATCGAGGAGAATATTTGTTTACCCTATTAAATGTTGTAAACAAGCCTTTCACCTTAGAGAAGGGAGGTACAATTACTTGGGAAGGTGATCCTTTTGGAGCAAAACTCAATTTAACTGCAAAGTATGACGGACTGTCTGTCGCACCTGGTGGTTTGATTCAAGATTTCATAAATGGACGACCAGAATTTCAGAGTGTAGCGAATACAAGAACAGCTGTCGACCTCTTCCTAGAAATGACAGGAGATCTTCAGCGCCCAGATCTTGCTTTCGATATTCAAATGCCAGACCTCGATGGTGATATTCGAAACCTTGTAGACACCAAGCTCTCGTTGATCAGACAGGATGAAAACGAACTTAATCGCCAAGTATTTGGTCTGATTGTCATCGGTCAATTCCTGCCAAGTTTTACAGAATTACAAGCAACCTCAGTAGGGTTCAATACGATTTCCGAGCTTTTTAGTAATCAATTTAGCTACCTCCTCACAGAACTCTTTACCTCCCTCGCCGGGACTGATGGAGCGTTGAGCGGAATTGACGTAGACATCAACCTCCAAAACAACACTTCACTAGGCGACGGTAGATTTGGAACAAACGATTTACAAACCAGCTTACGCACTTACTTTTTCGAAGATCGATTAGAAATTGGGCTTGGAGTAAGCATTGGTGATGATGGTAGCCAAGGTGGTCAAGGCACACTTACCGCTGGAAAATTTGAGGTGAGCTATGCGTTAAGTGATGACCGTAGGCTGCGACTTAAAACGTTTGCCAGCACCAACGTAGATATCGGTAACCGAAACCGGAACCGTGCTGGAGTCGGTCTTAGCTGGCGAAGAGAATTCAACTCTTTTAGTGAACTCTTCGGAGAAGCAGAAAAGCAAAATCGTCGCAAGGAAGAAGGCCCAATTATCTTTAAAGACGCTTCAAGAAATTAGAAGCATCTTAATCTACAGATACCCTACTCGCCCGATCCCTCAACATGAAGTCAGCTAGGACAAGCGCGGCCATCGCTTCTACAATAGGCACAGCGCGCGGCAATACACAGGGGTCATGGCGACCTTTTCCCTGTACGGTAACAGCATTTCCATCAGCATCGATGGAGTCCTGATCTTGCATAATCGTAGCCACTGGTTTAAATGCAGCACGGAATTCAACAGGCATTCCATTAGAAATACCACCTTGGACACCTCCACTTCGATTAGACTTGGTGTGTACCTCACCGTCTATGGTTTCAAAAGCATCATTGTGCGCCGAGCCGAGCATATACGTACCCGCAAAACCACTTCCGTACTCGAATCCCTGACAGGCATTAATAGAAAGTATGGCCTTACCAAGCTCTGCGTGAAGCTTATCGAATACGGGTTCACCCCAGCCTGCCGGTACGCCAGTAATCCGGCAACCAACCGTTCCTCCGATCGTGTCTCCTGCCTTTCGAACATCACGAATACGAGCTTCCATTAAGGTGGCAGTTTCTGAAGTAGCTGCTCGGACAGGATTGGACTCTATTGTTTCGGCAGAGAGCGTTTTGGGCCAAGGGTTTAATGCAATGTCACCTACACGTTCAACAAAGCCCTGAATCTCAATTCCTGCAGTTGCTAAAAGGGTTTTGGCGAAAGCTGCAGCAGCAACACGACACGCCGTTTCTCTCGCAGAGCTACGCCCACCACCTCGATAGTCACGATGTCCATACTTCGCATCATATGTATAATCTGCATGGCTTGGCCGATACTGCGTTGCGATATGACTATAGTCCTTACTCTTCTGATTGGTATTCCGGATCAACAATGAGATCGGAGTGCCTGTAGTCTTGCCTTCAAAAAGTCCCGACAGAATTTCAGCCGTGTCTGGTTCTTTTCGCTGTGTAACAAGTGCACTTTGTCCCGGACGTCGACGCGCCAACTCAGCTTGCAAGAACGCTTGGTCGAAAGCTAAACCCGCTGGACAGCCATCAATGATGACCCCAATCGCTGGACCATGGCTTTCGCCAAACGTTGTGATTCGAAACAGTTGACCGTAACTATTGCCAGCCATGTGGGGGTTTTTAAAACTTGCGGTACGACCAATTGATTGGCTACCTTGAATGTATAAAGACGCAAAGCTATGATTTCTACCCACGCTCTGAGTATTCTCCTAGCTACTTAATCAATCGCCAACCAGAAGCATTGCCTTCCAAGTCAGCTTCAACCAACATGAACTGAAGACCATCCTTTCGATCATGCACAAACGTAAACCCAGGTAAGCCATGTTGCCGACCATCGTGATTGAGGTTAGCCACAACTACTTCTCCAGGTGAAGCGAGTTGATATGTGCGGTTCACGGGAAGATATGGCGTCTGAACCCGCATGCCTTTCAGCATTGCCGCTTCACCGTTGTCACTTAGATAGGATAGCTCATGACTATGCTCAGCCAGCGAAGGAAACAGTCTAGACTCAAGACGTTGAGCACCTAAAGTTGAAATACCAAGTGCAGCTGGTTTTGGCGAAAGCCGGTAAGTAAAAGCATGGCCAGGAAAGGCAACAGCAGAGGCTCCCGATTGAGACATAGATCCCTCACTAAGGCGCTCTTCGACCTCTATATACTTATTATTTACTTCCAATACCTCCAGATAGAGCGTATCACGAAAAGTAGATGGAATGGTATCGCCGGCTGCTAATTGAATGCGCTCAAATTGAGCTACTTGGCCAGGCTGTGGATCTGACAACGAAAAGGCGGGTGCCGTCGCATGTAGTCCGTCAAAGGAGTCCTCCTTCTTGCACGCAAATAGCGTTAGCAGAGCTAGGACACCCAGTAATTGAGTGTTTTTCATAGTGTATTGTGTTCATAGCTATCGTCGATTTACATCGGGATGCAATAGTCACTAGGCAAGTACCGTGCGAGTTTTTTTCTTATCACTTAAAACATGGGGCGCAGCTACCTGTTAGCTTTGTCAGAGCATATGAAAACGATCACAACCCTCCCTGAGGACTTTCTTGAAAAAGTTGAGTTTGACCGCATCATTGCGCTTCAAGCAACGGAAACCTTAGGTCCTGGCGGATTGGACTTGATAAATAATCCAATTCTAAGCACGAGCGCCGCTTGGGTTGAGGATCGACTTGCACTGGCTTTCGAAGAGCTCAAAAGTGTCTCAGCTGGAGAAAGCACACCTCTGAGAAACTATGAAGACCTGTCTGAAGCCTTCAAAATGCTTACACTCGAAGGCTATACCATGTCTTTGGATGAGCTCGTACAGATCAACATATTGCTACGTGATCTTCTCGCGATAGACAATCACTTCAGAAATGAAGAACGCGCAGAGCGCTACCCTCGTCTCCTGGAAGAAGTAAGAAAAGTACCACCGGCGCCACACCTAAACGCAGCCATCGATCAGATCATTGACGACAAAGGTGAAATCAGACCTGATGCAAGTCCCGAACTGGCTCAAATCCGCAGAGCAAAGCAGTCAATTCAACGAGAGATTGACAATAAGTTTAGAGGTGTCGTACAGAAATACAGAGAAAGAGACCTACTCGCAGATACCGTAGAGAGCTATCGAAATGGACGTCGTGTCTTGACGGTAGCGGTTGCCAATAAGCGTAAGATTCGTGGAATTATCCATGATTTAAGTGCTACCGGACAGACCGCTTACATCGAACCAGAAGAGGTCATTTCTCTCAATAATGACTTGTTTGACCTCAATAATGAGGAACGTCGAGAGATCATGCGATTGCTCAAAGCCTTGAGCGCTACCCTACGACCAGAACTTGAACTCCTCGAACAATTCGATCGACAGCGCGCAAGTCTTGATGCTCTTCGAGCACAGGCAATTGTTGCCCGTAGACTCCTTGCTAATAAGCCTCAAATTAAATCAGGTCCACACCTCGAAATGCTGGAGGCTAGACACCCTCTACTTTATTTGAAATTTAAGGAAGAAGGCAGGAAGGTCGTCCCATTCACATTGAAGCTTAATCAGCCCAATAGGCTGCTTTTGCTAAGTGGTCCAAACGCTGGGGGAAAATCGATTATGCTTAAAGGAGCAGGTCTGATGCAGGTCATGGTGCAGGCGGGTATGCTTGTACCATGTGCTGAAGACAGTGTGTTCGGGATGTTCGAAAACTTCTGCGCAGACATTGGTGATCAACAATCTCTCGATGATGATTTGAGTACCTATTCGAGTCACTTGCGCAACATGCGTCAATTTCTCGAAGTCGCCAATGAGAATACTTTTCTCGTCATTGACGAATTCGGTTCGGGTACTGACCCTAAGCTAGGTGGTGCCGTAGCAGAGAGTATTTTACGAGAACTCAATCGTAAGAAAGTTTGGGGTGTCATCACCACGCACTATGGAAACTTAAAAGCCTTCGTTTACAAGCAGCGCGGCATTGTAAATGGCGCAATGGTCTTCGATATAGACACCCTCGATCCTACCTACGAGATGCGGGTTGGCAAGCCTGGTTCTTCTTATGCTTTCGAAGTGGCTACCAAGGCTGGGCTTTCGCCAAAACTACTGGACTATGCCCGCGGTCGAGTAAAAGGAAATGAGCACGAGGTTGATAAGCTCTTACTCGACCTTGAACGCGAGAAAGCACGTGCGCAAGATGCAGCCAACCTACTCGAACAAGAAAAAGCCAAGTTTGATAAGCTTTCTAAAACTTATACGCGCATGCAACGTGACTTGGAGGTGCAGCGCAAAACCTTCAAGTTAGAAATCCAAGAGCGTGCCTTACAAGCCGAAGCAAGACAACAAAAAGAACTTGAACGCGTAGTGCGAGATCTGCGTGAAGCAGAGCGCGTAGATGACGCGAAAGCAGTTGTAAAAGCGACTAAAGTGAGCCGCAAGCAACGCGAGACCGTAGTCGCTGATCTAAAAGAAGAGCTCAACGAGGTAAGTGCCAAGACTACTGTTTCAGTCCTCGACCGCCCTATTGAGCAAGGAGACCACGTACGTTTGAAGCGTGGGGGCGCAACTGGAGAAATTGTCAAGTTAGAGCGAGGAAAAGCTACCGTACGTATGGGTGAGCTTCACATCACTGCCAACCTCAAAGATTTAGAAGCGGTCAGAAAACCCGTCGAGGTGAATCGTCGACTTGGTGTGACTCGAAACCTAAAAGAACAAGAGGGCGGCTTCAAGTCAGAAATCGACGTCCGTGGATTTAGAAGAGAAGAAGTACTCGACCTTGTGCAAGATTTTATAGATCGAGGATTGATCAACAACGTAAAGACCCTCAAGATTCTACATGGAAAAGGAAATGGAACGCTACGCAATGCTGTTCGTGAAAAGTTACGCGAATACAAAAATGTGAAGGCTTCTCATCCTAGTCCGAATCAAGGTGGAGATGGGGTGACGATTGTGGATTTGTAGAGTTGTTGTTTGGTCCTGAGTTCATTTCAGATACATACACACATTGTTTGCGATACGCTCAAAGTATGTTTTAGTACTGAGGCAATGACAGTCCTCCTTAGTACTTGGTTAGCTGAAAATGTTCCGTTTCGGAGAGAACGTCCTCCCTTCACAAAGTTGTTCGGTGCTCGGCGACGGAATCTTAGACATGCATGTTAGTAGTGTTAGAACTACGAAGGCGATCCATTCAGCTCATCAGACCTAGAGAGGTCCAGGATGGATAACTATCGATTTGGGAAGCACCTGCATGCAAAAGCTACAAGCGTTCTTTGAATTCCAGCGAACTGTAAGACCGTAAAACAAAAAACGCCAGCTCGAAGACTCACGTCTCACGGCTGGCGTTTTGTGTTGTCCCACTTCAGGAACAAAAAATTCTAGATAGTATTTAGATCATATCGCGTGAAGCAAAGTGGAAGCTTGCTTCCAATGCTGCATTCTCGTCTGAATCAGACCCGTGAACAGCGTTCTCTCCGATGCTTGTAGCGTACTTCGCACGGATCGTTCCAGGAGCTGCTTCTTTTGGGTTCGTTGCACCAATGAGTGCTCGGAAATCAGCAACTGCATTTTCTTTCTCAAGAACTGCTGCTACGATTGGACCGCTACTCATGAACTCAACGAGCTCTCCATAAAATGGACGCTCAGCATGAACTTCATAAAAACGTCCTGCAACAGTTTTGCTCATGTGGTAGTAACGCATTGCCTTAATGCGGAATCCTCCAGCTTCGATGTCTTTGAGGATGTTTCCGATGTTTCCAGCACGCACTGCGTCTGGCTTGATCATCGTTAGGGTGATGTTAGTCGCCATGGTTGATTTTTCAATTTGGGCCGCAAAAGTAGACTTTTTTGCAGCTACGCGTACCCGTAAAATTTATGCAACGTCAGTCCCGTGGTTATTAATTGGTAAATTTTGCAATTTTCTAACTCAAACTGCACCTCAATCCATTATAACCGCGTTTATTTGAAGTACCCAACCTCGCTATGCAAAGTCTCGCTGATCTTCGTTCTTTCCTAGAATCCCCACGAAAAATCGTTCTTTTTGGTCACCGTAATCCTGATGGTGATGCGATCGGTTCTACCTTAGGATTAAAGCGGTATCTGGATCCGCTAGGTCATGACGTTGAGATCATCGTTCCAAGTGAATACCCAAGATTCCTTAGTTTTCTAGATGGAGTTGAAGATGTATTGGTCTTTGACACACACCCAGACAATTGTAAGTCTGTGATGAAGGCTGCTGATTTGTTCATCCTCATGGATTTCAACAGTCTCGAACGAATCGACAAAGCAGGCGAGTTTGTTGCTACGTTGACTGATACTCCAAGAGTTCTAATTGACCACCATTTAGATCCCGACGATGATATCGCTCAAGTCGTGGTCAGCAGACCATCAGCAAGTTCAACATGTGAGTTGGTTTACACTGTCATTAAAGAAATGGGTGATGCGGAAAATGTAACTCCACATATCGCAGAACCATTGATGGTCGGCATACTCACCGACACCGGTGGCTTTACATATGCGACCAACGCAGAGCTATTCCGTGTAGTTGGAGACCTGTTTGAAATAGGGGTAGACAACGAAAAATTGCAGACCGAGATATTCAACTCAATGACTGAGAAGCAAATGCGTTTGCTTGGGCATTGTCTTGCTAACCGGATGGAACTCATCAAAGAGCACAATGCCGGACTCATTACGCTTACCAAGCGCGATTATGAGCAATTTGACATTCGTCGTGGAGACACTGAAGGAATTGTGAATTACCTACTCAGAATTGAAGGCATTGACCTTGCAGCATTTATTACTGAGCAACCGAACATTACGAAGCTGAGTCTAAGGTCTCGTGGTGATATCAGTGTCCAAAAAATGGCGGCTGAATACTTCAAAGGAGGAGGGCATAAAAATGCTTCTGGAGGGTACAGTCATGCAGGATTACGAAGTACAGTAAGTCGTTTCAGAGAAGCGCTAGAAGCAGGTGTACCGGTAGGCTAAGGCCATCAAAAGGTTATTGAGATCAATTAGATCTCGTTCATAGGAGTTCGCTATGTTTGTGCGCCTTTCGGCAAAACCGTCGGAAGCCAACCTCCCCCTATGAAAAATTTATTCTTCTTACTTGGTGGTATTCTCCTTTTTGGAGCCTGTGCAAATGATGTAGAACTTCGCACTACCAGTGGCTACCGATATGAATTTCATAACGATGCTCCTGGAGAGACGGTGAAAGCTTCAGAAGCTGCCGAGTTCTACTATCAAATGATGAAAGGAGATAGTCTTTTGCTGAGCTCGCGCCAACAAAACCCAAATCCACAAGCCGTTCTTCTACCAGAGGATTCTGAAACTCCGCAAGGCAGGAGTCACATCATTATTGAAGCACTAAAGCTCATGAGTGTTGGAGATAGCCTTTCTATCTTCTTGCCGATGGACACCATCGAGCAACGTCCTCCAGGTTTTGGTCCAGAAGACGAGTTGCGCTACGACATAACCCTAACCAAAATCATTGATGGGGCAGCCTTCCAAGCAGCAGGGAAAGCGCGCAACGAGTTAATGAAGAAAAGACTTGAAGCATATGGTGCCCGCCAAACAGCAGTTGCTGACAGTACGGCTTCATTGCTTGCTGCATACAAGAAAAACCCTTCGAAAGCTGGTTTTACAAAGACCTCAACTGGATTGATGTACAAAATCCTCGAAGCAGGTAAAGGACCTCAACCAAGAAAAGGACAGCCAGTATTTGTTAGCTATTATGGTGTTACCATTGATGATGGTGTCATGTTCGACAACAGCTTCCGCCGTCAAAGCCCGATTGACTTTCCATTAGGTCAACGAGCTGTGATTGATGGATGGGATGAGGGCATTGGCCTCCTCAAAGAAGGAGCACGTGCAGTGCTTGCTATACCAAGTGATCTAGCTTATGGCGCAAGAGGCAAAGGAGGTATTCCACCAGATGCTGATTTGATGTTCTATGTGCAACTTGAAGAAGTAGCTAGGTAATCCAAAGAAGAAGAAATCTTCAGTTGAAACTAATTCCAGGTGTACCCCGCATCAACATGCAGAGTACACCTTTTTAAAACCCGAGGAAATGACCAGCGACCAGTTTAAGGATCTGCAGGAAAGAGCGGCCTCTCTCAGGAGGTATCTTTGACGTCGACGAGCGACAACTTAAGATAGAAGACAAAGAGCATCAAGCATCAGACCCATCGTTTTGGCAAGATGCTCAAGCCGCAGAGGCGGTTATGAAAGAGCTCCGAGGTCACAAGCGGTGGGTTTTGGCGCAAGCTGAAGTTGAAGATGCGATAGGAGAAGTTGAAGTCCTTGAAGAATTTCGCCAAATGGGCGAATCAAGCGAGGAAGACGTTGACGCGGCCTACAAAATAGCGCTTGAGAAAATTGAAACCTTAGAGTTTAAATCTACCCTCAACAGACCTGAAGACGAGCTTAACGCCGTGCTCGAAATCAATTCAGGAGCAGGTGGCACTGAAGCCCAAGACTGGACTGAAATGCTCCTGCGCATGTACACCATGTACGCAGACAAGGAAGGGTATAAACTCCAACAGATCAATCGGACAGACGGCACAGAAGCTGGAATTAAAAGTGTCACAATCGAACTCACAGGTGAGTTTGCTTATGGTCAGCTCAAAGGAGAAAACGGCGTACATCGTCTTGTACGCATTAGCCCGTTCAATGCTCAAGGAAAGCGCATGACCAGTTTTGCAAGTGTTTTTGTGCACCCAGTAGTTGATGACTCCATTGAGATCGATATCAATCCAGCAGATTTAAGTTGGGACACCTTTAGGGCATCAGGTGCTGGAGGTCAGCACGTGAACAAGACAGAATCTGCTGTACGTGTCACGCATGGCCCTTCTGGAATCGTTGCCGAATGTCAGGCTGAGCGCTCACAGCACAAGAACCGAGAAAAAGCCATCACCTTGCTCAAATCGCGTTTGTATGAACGCGAATTGGAACGCCAAGCAGCAGAACGCCAACAAGTAGAATCTGGCAAAATGGCCAATGAGTGGGGTTCACAAATTCGATCATACGTACTAGATGATAGACGTGTAAAAGATCACCGAACTGGTCACCAAACCTCACAGACAGATGCTGTGCTTAATGGGGACATCGGAGGCTTTCTCAAAGCGTACCTACAAAGTGAGTATAATGGTTAAGCAGAATCGATCGAAAGTCCAATTCTGCTCAATAAATACAATGTAATTGGCCAAAATACGTTCAAGAACTTTGAGTGCATTTTGCTTGTTAGGCGTATTAAATATTTGACTAAATTTGATTAAACGTCCATTCTCAGGACACTTATGAAGAAAAACACCTAATGCGACCTGAAGAGATTAAATCAAATGTATCGGTTGTCCTAACGGATGCAAACAAGCGCATTCTTTGGGTTAATGACGTGTTTACCAATCTTACAGGTTATAAATTATCGGAAGTTGCCTTCAAGAAGCCCTCAATGCTTCAAGGGGAAGATTCAGACGAGCAGTCTATTGCTGAGATGAGTTACTGCCTAGAAAATGGGTATGCCTTTAAAAATGAACTCGTTAACTACAAAAAGAACGGTGAGAAATACATCTGTAGGTTGGTTGTTCATCCGATTCGCGATGCAAACGGAATAATTACTAATTACATCGCTTTTGAAGTAGATGCTACGAAGAATCCCGACGACTCACAGCAAGAGGATATGAACTTTAGCATGAAGTATCAAACTTCTTCGCTTAAAGGAACCAAGTCGCTAGAGTTGTATGATCGTCTACGCAGGCTAATGAAAGCTGAAAAGCCTTACTTAGACAGCAAGTTGAATTTGCCTAGCCTTGCCGAGACTCTTGATACTAACACTAAATACTTGAGTCAGGTAGTCAATAATCATTTTGGCGGAAACCTGCAGCAGTTCATTAATGAATTTCGGATCGAGGAAGCAAAACGTAAGCTGCTAGACGAGGACAATCAAAACCTAACCTACTTTGGTATCGGTCAGCTTTGTGGATTCCGCAACAAGAGCACGTTCTACAAAGTCTTTAAGAAGGCCACAGATCTGACCCCACATGAGTTTGTCTTACAAGCTCGTGGAGAGCTTGAGGTTGTGTAAAACCTCGACATTCATCCTTTGCATCGCCAAACGGCAGAACTACCTTTCGGCCGATGACAAACAAAGAGATTGCGAAGGAATTTCAGACGTTAGCAAAAGTGATGGAATATCAAGGTGAAAACACCTTTAAAATCCGCAGCTACGACAAAGCATACAATACACTTCGTAAACTAGACGAAGACTTAAGCTCAAAGACTGTTGACCAACTACAAGAGATTGAAGGTATAGGTAAAGCGATTAGTCTAAAGATTCGAGAAGTAATTGATACCGGCAAGTTGCCGCTACTTGAACGATATAAAGCCGACCTTCCAGAAGTCGTTCTCAATTTAATGAGCGTTCGAGGCCTTGGCGTCAAGAAAGTCAAGCAGTTAGTTACTGAGCTAGAAATCCAATCTGTTGGTGAATTGCTCTATGCTGCGCAAGAAAATCGCGTTGCTGAACTCAAAGGATTCTCTCAAAAATCTCAAGCAACTTTAAAAAACCAGCTGGAGTTTTACCAGCGCTCACTTGGCCAAGGTCGTTACGCAGATTTACGTCCACTCGTTGACTCTATTCTCGATCAACTTAAAGAAACGGGAGCAACGGTATCAGAAACAGGAGCATTCAGACGCCAAATGCCCACCATCAAAGAACTATCCTTTGTTGCTACCTCAGAGGCCACTTCAAAACTCAATGAACTTGAGTTTAAAGCAGTAGCCGGAAAGCAAAACCAACTACACGGAAAAGTAGATGAATTTGATGTGCTGGTGCACATTTGCAAGCAACAAGACTTCGCAACTACCCTACTCAACACAACAGGTAGCGCTGAATTCTTAGCAAATCACACTTCTCTAACTACCACAAGCGGAGCCACCGAAGAAGAGGTTTTCGCGAAAGCTGAAATTGACTTCATTTTGCCCGCTCAACGTGAGGGAACGAATACGATTTTCACGCCCCAGTCTGAACTACTTCTGCCAAACCAAATTCGCGGTGTAGTCCATGCGCACTCCACCTACAGCGATGGTGCTACCTCAGTTGAAGTTCTGGCGAAAGCCTGCAAAAAAGCAGGCTACGAATACCTCACCATGACCGATCACAGTAAGGTTGCCACCTATGCCAATGGCGTGAGTGTGGAGAGGCTGCGTGAACAGTGTTTGGAAATTGAAGCGCTCAACCAAAAGCTCAAAGACTTTCACATCTTTAAAGGAACAGAGTGTGATATCATGCGCGATGGTAGCCTCGATTACGACAATGCTACGCTCGATATGCTCGACATTGTCATTGCTTCTGTTCACAGTGTGTTGCGAATGAGTAAAGAAGATGCGACTGAGCGATTACTCACTGCTATTGCCAATCCATACACAATGATGCTTGGTCATCCAACAGGAAGAATCTTGTTGAGCCGTGAAGGTTATCCGTTGAACATGGAGCTCATACTTGATGCCTGTGCAAAGCACAACGTTGCCATTGAAGTGAATGCTAGTCCTTACCGACTAGATTTGGATTGGACTTTTGTTCGGGAGGCAGTAGATCGAGGAATATTAATTTCCATCAATCCAGATGCTCACTCTCTCGGAGACATTGCTAACATTGAGTTTGGAGTACTTGCTGCTCAAAAAGCGGGCTTACGCCAAAACGAGTGTCTAAATACCCGTGACACCGCTGGATTTGAAGCCTGGATTAACGAACAAAAAGCTAAACGGCATGCTGCTTAGCAAGCCTCTCTGCAAAGGCTACGGCTCTTCGATCTGAGTAGTAATCGCCGTTACGGTTGCGCTCAACAAAACCGCAATGACCGCCATAATCTGGTACTTCTAAATGGAAATTTTTCAGCGATTTTGCTAGGTCCTCAGGATAGCAAGATTCGTGTAGAAAGGAGTCATCTTTGGAGTTAACGACTAGAACGGGATGTTCGAGTTTA
>CALDTK010000117.1 GCA_937924035.1 uncultured Saprospiraceae bacterium
CAGAGAGACGGGCCAAGAAGGACAAAGGTAAAGGACCGTCGGGACGACAAATGTGCCTGAAACACCAGCAGTCGATAAAAGTAAAATGGTGCGCCCAGAAGGATTCGAACCTCCGACCACCTGGTTCGAAGTTAAGTATTAAGACTTCCGAGGATGTCCAGCAACGTCCGAAAAACCACCTTATCACACTGATTTTATTAACTTATTTTTCCTATCGTCATTCGACGAGATCCAGTACAATCCGACCACATCCAACGAATTTGTGGGTGCAGTGTGGGTGCAGGAAGCACTGCTTCAAAGTAATCGAGGTAAATAAATGGCAACAGATCTACTCACAACCGCAAAACTGAAGTCAGTGACAGAGGAACACATCGGAACCATTCTTAACGATGGCGGAGGACTCAGAGGGCGTGTGCGACGCAATCGTTCAGGCAACATCACCATCCAATTCGAATACAAATATCGCGACGGAAAAAAGTATCGAACAGCAAAGGTTAGCAATTGGCCAAAGTGCTCGCTAGCTGAAATTCGCAAACTTACCCGAGACATGAAAACCAATCTGTCTAAAGGTATCGACCCCATAGAAAGCCGCAAAGCACAGCAACTCAAATCCAAGCTTGAGCAAGCCCAGCATGCTGAGAACCAGAAAAAGGAGCTTGAACGCCTGGCTGTAGAGGCTGCGACACAACGAACATTTAGAACAGCAGTTGCGTACTGGGAGAAAAAGGAGCTCTCTCGTCGCAAAGACGGTGGTGAGGAAGTAATGCGTTCGCTCCGCAAAGACGTATTTCCAGTTCTGGGAGATGTACTGCTTGTGGACGTACGACGTGCAATGCTGATGGATATTTTCGATGGCGTCGTTGAACGCGGAGCGTTGGTAATGGCAAACCATCTGTTCGGAGATCTAAGGCAATTCTTTAACTTCGCAATCGCCCGGGAATGGATTGACGCGCACCCTCTCGCAGGATTAAGAAAGGAACATATTGGTGGCGCTCAAAAAGAGGGGGACCGTTACCTGACAGAGGAGGAGATCGTAGAATTGAATAAACGCATGCCAACTGCCAATCTACAGCGCACCACCGAACTGTCCATCTGGATCATGTTGTCTACATGCTGCCGTGTTGGCGAACTTATTCAAACTCGTTGGCAAGACATAGATCTTGAACAAGGTACATGGCACATCCCTCCGGGCAACAGCAAGAATGCCAAGGGCCATACAATTTATCTATCTACCTTTGCAAAAGAACAATTTGAAGAACTAGAGGCTCTCACTGGCAACTACGACTGGTGCTTACCAACATATGACGGGACATATCACGTCTGCCTGAAATCAATTACTAAGCAAATTAAAGATCGGGTTAGAGAAACACCACTAAAGAAACGCAGCAAAGCAACGAAAAGCTTGTTGCTGACCGGTGGAGGTTGGACACCTCATGATCTTCGCCGCACTGGTGCAACTATGATGGGTGAACTCGGAATTATGGGAGAGGTAATTGAACGATGCTTAAACCATGTGCAACCCAACAAGCTAAAGCGTATTTACCAACGACATGAATTGAAATGGGAGCAGCGTGAGGCATGGGTGCTTCTCGGAGACCGTTTGGATATTCTCACATCAACATGTACCGCAGAAAGTGTTGTTGTCGTAAATTTCTAGAACTACAAGAGCTCCATAAGAGGTCTTCAAGCTACAATGAAAGCGTCGGCAAGGCTGGCACAAGCGAGAGAGCTATCCTGGCAACTTATCTAGTAGTCCTTGCAGTACCCCTGCAGCTTTCTCCGCCGCAGTGATAGTGTCTGCCCCTAACTTTGTTTTTGTTAACGCAGACATGGTGGAATCCAGAGCGCTTTTCATAACCCCTTTGTTAGGCTTCTGTTCACTGGCCTCTTTTACAAAATCTGCATAACACGTAATTGTATTTTCATCCGAAGTTTCAGCTACAGCATCACCCAATTCGGTCATCGCTTCTCGGAATTTACCAACATCCTGCAATTGATTTATACCTGATACGTCTCGTCCAGCTTTAATGTTCAATGTTTGCTTTTTAGTTTCCACAGATGCTCTCCCCGGTTTTATATTGACCTGTTCTGCCTTTATATTGTATGTAGGTGCATTGCTATCCGCTTTCAACCCCTTGTCAGCTAATAGTTTCTTGCTTTTCGTTGGGGTTGCTTTGACTTTCTTTCGAGGCTTCTTTTTCGCTGCAGCCTTCTTTTTGCTTGAAGCAAGTTTTTTTTCCTCGGTATTGTTCTGACTTACAGATATGAGGCCCAAAGTTGTTGGATATTTTTCAACGAGACTCCCATAGTGATCATTTAGAAATTTGAGTGCGTCGTGAAACGTTTCAGAATTATGAATGCACGCAGACTGAAGCGCCATAGGAATAGAAATAAGATCCGCAAACATCGAACCTAAACGGAGGATTTCATCCTCTTCGAAAAAATCTTCCAACATATGATCAAAACATAAATATCCAAAAACAAATCTATTACTTGTCGAGTCACTGCTCTTAAGGATTTTTTTGCATTCAGAATCTAAACTGTAGGTAACGCCATCCAGCAAAATCGCAGAAATAAATGTTGACTTATAAAATGCACGATAATCTGTTGTTCCGACGCTCAAAAAGCATTGAGCCCATTCTGCGTCGAAGTAAGTTTCTATACTATCGGTTTCAGAAATCTCTCTATCATTAAATCCTGTTTTCTCAGACTTACTAGCAAAATAAACCGCAACCTTCTGCATATCAAGCCGACTATTTTTATACGCATTGTGCTTGCCAAGCGCCATTTTTGGAATATCCGGCACATGCACATAAGTCTTTTTTTTATCGTCAAAGATATTTGCAAATGCAGAATTAGCAGATAATTCTTCTAACGACTGATTTTCATCATCGAGCCCATTTATCCTATATAAATCTACAACCTTATCATTATCAATCGTTTTCACACAAACACGTGGCAGACACTCGCCAGCTCTACATTTCTCCTTGAAATACTCTTCTATCGCAACATAAGTGTTGTCACAAACATCATAAACATAGTCTGTTACTACACGCACTTGCTTATCAAGTAATTCCACTAACTCGGTTGCATTGCCTTCGCTTCCATTTTCCAACAACTGCAGATAAGTACGACCAATATGCGTGTCAATTTTATTAACGATTGTCTGGCTATTTATCGCATTGACCTGATATTTACAAATATGCCTGTAAAAAAAATCTAAGAGATATTCTTCTTTCCCTTCCACGACTTACTTCCATTTAAAAAAAAGGCCCAATATATCATTGAGCCTTTCTCGTTTCATCATCTGTTGCGGCTACTCGCTCAACTTAACCGTCGCTCAACTTAACCACGGTTACACCATTTAACTCAGCATGCCGTCGCTGCGCTCGGTTTCTAACGCCTGCTACCACTGCTCTATTAGTGGTCATAAGTGTTGTATGTGCATTTGTACTTACCTGAGGTGATAAGTCATTGCCTATATAAACAACACACTGGGCTTTCGGCCCGTCTCCAAGTTCAAACTCCACTACCTGACCGTGGTTCAAAGCTGATTCACCATCTTCTTGAATTTCGGAGAAATGAACAAATAAATCTTTACCTCCATCTTCCGGTGTGATGAAGCCGTAGCCTTTATCAGCATTAAACCACTTAACTGTACCTTTACTCATATGATAAATACGCTGTCGATTTTTGTTTCTTTATTATTCATAGCACATCGCTGCCCAGAAATTGAACTTGGCATAATTGCGAGCATTTTGGGGATGTTCTGAGGAGCCTTTTGGCTTTAATAGACGATCTTGTCGATAGGAATTGCGATTAGAACGAAGTCAGCCTGTCCGTGTGCTTTCGATCGATGTTGTGGGTTACTTCCCATTCCCGCTCTCCCTCTATTTAGTTATTTAGGCCTAAGATAGTGCCATTCTCACTGAAATCTATAGTGGCATGCCAAAGTATCGGCCAACAAGAATAAAAACTCAACGTTAACTGCTACTCACTTGCGCAGTTTACTACGATAGACGGGCAACCTACATACCAACTCGCAAGTTTGTATAAATTTAATAATTACTGACACTTTCTATTACCCTTAATTATGAGTTTCCACAGCTTAGATGAACATCTGCTTCTGTTGAGACTTAGCTCTCACCAAGAATACAGGCTGTCGACCAAGCAGCCCCTGCCTATCAGCATCCTTACTGTCCAAGAACTATACCTTTCGAGATCTCCAACCCTCACGACTGCACGCGGCCTGCAGTTGTCTTAAAAGTACCATTTGACATGTGAGACTCAATGTCCTATATTTACTATGTACTTATGAGACATTGGAGAGAATCATGGCTACCGTTGCTTATCGCAGAGTTTCAACTATCGATCAGAACACCGACCGTCAATTAGCTGATGAGTCGTTTGACAAAGTGTTTGAAGACAAGGCAAGCGCAAAGGACACGAACCGGCCTCACCTGCAGGCAATGATCGAATTCGTACGTGAAGGTGACACCGTAGTAGTCCACAGCATCGACCGGCTTGCGCGTAATCTCGCAGACCTCGAATGCCTGATTCAACAATTCAACGCAAAAGGGGTAACGGTGGAGTTTCGCAAAGAGTCGTTAACCTTCGCCGGTGGTGCCGATGCCATACAGACTCTAATGCTGCAGATGATGGGAGCGTTTGCTCAGTTCGAACGCTCAATGATTCGGGAACGTCAACGGGAAGGTGTTGCAGCTGCCAAAGCCAAGGGTAAGCATATGGGCAGACCATCCGGCCTCGACGCCAAACAACTGAAAAGCCTCAAGGCTAAAAAGCTGGCAGGTGTAGCGGTTAAACAGCTGCAAGATGAATTCAACCTGTCACGCGCCAGTGTCTACCGGCTAACGGCATAGACCTTCTGAACATATCGGCGGCTATCATATCGAGGCGACTATGCCCGCCTGCCAACATATGATGGGAATAATCATGTCTGCCAGAAATCAATTATCTAAGCAAATTAAAGATCGGGGCATATAAACACTACTGAAAAATCGCAGTAAAGCGACGAAGAGTCTATTGCTTACGGAGAGGCTGGGCCACCTCATGTTCGTGCCGCGGCTTCAAGCTGCTCTACAGCCGTATGAAGCTCAGGCACTAGCGGATTCTCGGCCCAGGCACCCTCGAAGGCTTGCACAAGTGACTTGTAGTACCAGGCCACTTCACCAGCATCTACAGAAAATCGATCAAAAACACCGTCACCTACCTGTTTAAAGTCAAACAATATTGCGCGTGTGTTGTGCAACTTGTCAGCGGCTGATACTAACTGCGAGGCGTGCGCTTTGGTTACTACAGCGTCAATGTAAGCCTGCTTCCTGGCCTTCCATGGAGGTTTAGGGACCACATCAGTATCGGTGCACTCACTTACGATTAAAGCTGGTACAGGGCCGAATCGTTTTTCGATGTCTTCAAGCGTGATTTTATCGCCTTGATCTTCAATGCTGTCGTGAAGCAACGCCCCTATTCCAATGTCGTAGGTGGATCCTACATCACTGTAGATACTAGCTTCCATCGCAAGGCTGGCAACCCCAATCAGGTGCGAGAAATAAGGTATTCCCGATCCTTTTCTTACTTGATCTTTGTGCAACTGCATAGCCAGGACTACAGCTTCTTCGAAATTTCCCGCATTTCCCATGTCCGGTTCCTTTTAATGGATACTCACTTCCCCCCGAAGTTTATCTAGAAATTCATTTGAGGATAAAGATTGCCTGCCGCTCTCTAAATTTCATCCAGTAATATTGACAATTCCATCAACTGAAAGCGATACGATGCAAAGACTCTTGCTTCAAATGATGAGAGCCTTCGCGGTTTGAGCGCTCTATGATCCGTAAGCGACAACGTGAAGGTCTTGCAGTGGCAAAGGCAGCATATGGGCCGACCAATCGGGCCTCAATGCCAAGCAGCTGAAAAGCCTTCTGGCAAAAAAGATAAGCTTGGCGTTAGCATCAAAAAAAACCACAGAAGAGTTCAATTTGTCACGCCCCAATGTATGCAATTAACAGTGAAGTAACTCAAACATTATTACAGATCACTCCCGGTAAAGCGAAGCCACATCGTCCAAAAGACTATTAGCAATATCTGCCAATGAGCGCTGATCACTATATAACCTTCGCCAACTTACAAGAGAATTGACCGAGTGAACCTCTAGCTTGTGCATCGCAAGCATTTTTTCAAGCCGTTTTCTTACTTCACGCTCGTGAGAATAGAGCTGGGTAATCATTTCAATCCCCACCAAAACGCTATTTTCCTTCGCATGCCCGACACTGATTTTAAAATCGCGATACGTTCGAGTTTCGATAGTTTCTGTTAAGTTGAGCGGGAACTCGTCCGCTGTGGAGGCCTTGTCGCTCTGGAGTTTCATTTTTCCGCTCAACCCGAAGAATGTTTCTATCTTGCCAGCAGATAGCAATATCTGGCTGATCTCTAACGATTCCTTTTTGAAAGAATGATTGATATAACCTGAAAGGTATTTTTGAGACTCTACTTTCACACCATTTCTACTGCACACTATATATGCGACAGACTCGGCTTCAATCTCTTGCTCTGTATGAGAGAGAAATCGACGCTTCGGTGCTGGGACGTCCTTATCTCTTCCGAGATGCCCAAGCGTCAAATGAGCCAACTCATGCACTAGGGTGGAAAACTGCACAGCTATGGTGTGATTTCTATTTATCTTTATTTGATATCTAAATTTCTTTGAATGAACCAGTTTTTGAATCAAGCCAGCTTTGGCGTCACCCGTGTCAACATACACAAGCTCGATCTTTTTCTTTTCAAGTGAAGTAGCAAATTTATCCATCTGCTCCTTTGTGATCGAACCAGACGCAAAGAAAGTTGTTAAATTCTTAGGTAGCCCAGTTTCGCCCGGATTGTTAAGATCATAGGTATCTAACACGTCGTATACGAAAGCCACAGGTGAGAATGGCCACATAATGACTAATGGACGTGAGTCCGGCTTTACCCCTCGCTTGAACCGCACCTTCCAATCTTGCTCGGAAGAGGCGTACGTGATGCCTGGTTTTTGTTTATCAAGAAGCATTGCGTTAAAAGGCGCCACATTGCGCATGCGTGATACGGTTTCGAGTAGGTTCGCGTAATCGCTACCGCTACTATAGGAACGAGATTCTTCCAACAGTGAATCAAGCAGTGCACGCTTGGTGTTATTTGTATCATCAGTTTTGGATGCTGGAATACAGACATCGCCAAATTCATCAATCAAAGACTGCTGGTTTGATTCGTTATCAGACATCTCTACTCCAAGTTAGCAATTGTCATAATGTTTATTGTGCTCGTAACAAAGGCTAATTCACTATCAGTACGAATCAGATCAAATATTTTCACGTGTACAAAATTCGCAATAGTGTTCTTTTAGAAAAATGAAAAATCTATCACGATCGTCTGGCGACATAGCATTAGGCACTAACTCTCGATCAGAATCCTGAATTCCGAGATTCAACAAATCGCTTTCATTTAAGTCTCTTGAATAACGAAGTACCGCCGTATTCATTTTTCGCTCAAAGGATATCTTGTACTGATCAAACAGCTTGTCCACATTCGCACACAAAAGGAGACCGTTACAGCCATCAAGCCTGTCCCTCTCTTGTTCCCCAGTACAGGCTCTCCACGGCACTATGTGGGAAGCAATTAGAACCTCCTTAACAGAACACCCAGTGAGTGCACACAACTCATGGCCACCCCACTTATTTATAACATTTTTTCGAAACTTTTCTTGGCCAAGCCGCGCTTTGATCAGTATCATTTTTTCAGTGTCTGAAAGATTGTCCCTTCCAGCAATCTCTTTAATATCGAATGCTGTAGTGTCTACGTGAGAACCAGAATGAAGGGATCCAGTCTTTGATCCAACCTGATTATACAAAGTCTCAAACCTTGGTACGTACTCAGGAACTACTGAACCGATGCCATAAATATTCGCATTCGACACGCCACCTCTGAAAACATCCCAATCAAACCAGTGTGCATTGTCAATTCGATGCAATCCCCGATGCAATTGTTCCAAGTTAATCCGATACTTTAGCCCCTGCGTGTCGATGTCACTGCCAGGGTTATTCTCTATGCTCGTAACTCTAAACCGGCCACTTAAAACTAAATGCGGTGGACTTCTTTCGTTTTTCTTCTGTACTACATACGCTGTTTTTCCCTTAAGCCCTGGCGCTGACACATCGCTGGAATAAAAATACTTTCCAGAGAAATCCTTTTTTAGTTTGTGGTAAAGCAGCACAGCCATAAGGCAACTCCATATTTAATCCAATGTCCATGCATCATTCGCACAATCCAAACATGATAATTACGCAGATCTGACCGGTTAAAAATCCACCTACACCGCTAAACTTGCACCGTTATCTCGTAACCAATCTTCATGGTCTCGATAATCAGGAAGTGTCTTATCAACTTCATTCCAAAAAAATGAGGAATGGTTCGGATGCTTCAGATGTGCAAGCTCATGGACCACGATATAGTCAACTATGGAAAGCGGTGCCATCAGGCATTTCCAGTGGAAATTGATATTGCCTTCTTTTGTACACGATCCCCAGCGATTTCCTAGCTCCTGTATACGAACAGTATCTGGTGACACACCCATACCACCTTGAAACTTGGCAACACGTGTTGGGATTAATTCTTGTCCCTTTTCTCGATAAAACTTTTGAAAAACTTTATCTGCATGTTCGTTCTGTGCATCTCTACGAAGACAGAAATAACCATTTAACAACTTCAACGGTTGATCTTGTTCATCAACTATCTTCAAACGATACGACCGACCTAGGTATAAAAATCCCTGCCCATTCACATAAGTGCGTTGGACGCGCGCAGCATTCAGATCATTCCACTCTGCGAGGTTGGTATAGATCCAACGTCGTTTGTGTTCGATTAGCTCTTCAATTTGATAATCGGCAAGCGATTCCGGTGCAAGTATAGATACTTGGCCATCACGCTCGATATAGATACTCGCAGTCTTGCGCGCACTTCTACGCAAGGTATATTCAATATCCTTGTAGGTTCTCATCAGCTAAGAATATCACTGTGTCTGACTTTTGCCAGACTGGTAATTTCGGTCAATAGAGCATCACAATTATCTACTATTGGATCAATGCCGGTGAGCAGAAGCAGATCCGACAGCTCTCCCTGCAGATCCTCTATTGCGGGATTATTGGGATGCCAGAAGTTTGCTCGAAAAATGGTAGCTTTGAGTTTTCTCACAATTGAATTGGCCAGGAGTTTTATCTGCTCTGACTCCTGCTCCGACAAAACGACTCCCTGACAAGCTGTCTGCAGTATCAGGTCGTAAAAGGCAGCAGCTTTATCGTCGACCCCTTCCACAGACTCTGTGCGGCCCTGCTCCGCGGAAGACCTTACCGACATCAAATCGTCGCAAAGCTCATCCCAGTTATTCTGGTGTTGTTGAATCAATTCTTCCAGCTTTTCGCTCAGCGTTCTGTAAAACGCGGGGTCTTCATCGTATTTCACTTTGCAGTGCTTACGGATGGCATGCGCCATCTCACTGGCCTTCGCCTTGGGATTTGTATTCTTATCAAGCTCCACAATAAATTGCGGTGATAGTAAATCTACCGGTGGTATTTTTGCGTCAATACCGAGCGCGATCAAATGCTCATCTATCAACTCCTGAACCTTTCCACCAATCCCGGAGATGCTCAACGTTTCGTCCTTGTATCTGTTACGTACGCGCACCATTAAATAGCCGAACCGATATGCTGGCACCTTAAAAGGTGTAGCAGCTGCTGCTGGCAGTACAATATCCATGCTATGCAAAAACTTCTTCAGGAACACTTCAAAGTTCGCACGCTTTTTGATGTCCTCCATTGCTTCAATGGCTAGCTCAAGGGTTTGAAACTCTTCCTTGGCATCGGTAAATCTTTGGCGGATCAAATCCTCAATACGGCTGACACCCGCCTCGGTAAAAAGATTAATGAGTCGCTGCAAACGACTTTCCAGCAGCGGCAACTCAACGGTAATATCTTTCATCGAGGCCATCAGCTCATCAACATTTTCCCCACCGTAAATCGAAAGCGCTGATCGCAAATGATTGGCCAAACCGACATAGTCAACGATATAGCCGCGCGTCTTACCGGAAGCTACCCGATTAACCCTGGCTATAGTCTGCAACAGATTGTGATCTTTGACTTTCTTGTCAATGTACATCACCTGCTCTATAGGTGCATCGAATCCGGTAAGTAACATATCGCAGACTATCAGGAACGCTATACCGGTATATTCCTTTGAGGCGTCTTCATAATTAAACGCCCGCTTGAAATTCTTTACCGCGCCCACCTCTCTCGCATGTCGACGTGCCGCAACAAATTCCGCCGCCTCGTTAGTTCCATCCGAAGAGATGACAACAACCGACTTTAAGAACAGAATTCGATCACACAACGATTGATCAGGGTCAGGCTGTGCCTCTTCTATCAGAACGCGATCAGCAAGTGCCTGATCAATAAAACGCTTGTACTTTATTGCGGCCTTTTTTGAAGAAACAACCACTTGCGCCTTGAATCCGTTGGGCAGAATATTATCAATATAGTGATCAACCATATCAGCAGAAATTTGCTGAATTCTATTATCAGCCTCTAGCAACTCACCGGTGGTTCCCCACTTCTCCTTGAGCTTGCGTGTTTCCTCATCAGTTTTTTGCAACATCAAATCATCAAATACAATACCTTTGGATTTTGCCATTCGCTTGAGCGTATCTATGTTCTCTTGCTTTCGCAGCTGTGATTCAACGTGAGCACGGGCAGTATCGTCTACTTTTTCGTCAAATCGTAATTTTCTATCTACTGCAGCTTTTGCGGTTTTCCCCTCGTATAGAATCTGCAGTGTTGCACCATCGTCTACTGCATCTTGCAACTTGTACTTATCAATATACCCACCAAACCGACCGGCTGATTTATGTTCACGTGATCCGCTTCGTGCCAGTTTAATTAGCGGCGTTCCGGTAAATGCTAATCGTGTCGCATTAGGGAATGCTTCAAACAGATTGTCACCAAGGCTGCTGGATTGGGTGCGATGAGCTTCATCAATCAACAATAGGATTCGATCAGATTTATTAATAACACCAAATGTCTCAACTACCGGCAAGCCTTGAAGCTTGCCTTGATATTTGCCACTCTTCTCCCGTGCAGTCCCAGTGTTAGTTTGCACCTCCTCAGTCAAGCCCAGAGCATCTCTTAAATAATCTGGATTATTATCTCTTGCCTCCTGAAACTTATGCACCATCACCATATTCAGGTTTGATGAATCCGTGCTCAGCTTGTCCCGCAATTCCGCCTTACTTTCGATATAGGTAATGTTTTCACCCGTCAGAGTGGCAGTTTCACCAAGCTGCTCTTCCAGATCTGTTCGGTCATTCACCAAGCACACTTTAAAATCTTTCAGGTCACTGCTGTGCCGCAGCTTGCGGATAAGAAAAACCATGGTCAGGCTTTTTCCAGACCCTTGGGTATGCCACACGATCCCAGAACGATCATCAGGTGTTTTTCCGGTCCGTAGACGCCCCACTATTTTGTCTACCGCCCGATATTGCTGGTAGCGGCAGGCTATCTTTATTCGTGCAGGTCCGGCATCCATAAACAGTGTGCAGTTTTTGATGATATCAAGCAGTGTTTCTTTGGGAAGCATCCCCTGAATCATCATCTCCTGGGGGCGCTCAATTCCCAGTGGTGAATCAAACTGATTGTATTTTTCCGGGTGAATATCACGCCACGGGCTGAAATATTCTTCTTTGACCGATGTAACGGTGCCAAACTCGCACTGTTCTCCAGTAGTGCGGATCATTAACTGGTTTGCATGAAACAGTCGTGGTACACCTTCTCTTAACCCCGCTGCTTTTGTTTCTTCGCGTTGCTCCGAGTACCGCATCAGCTGCTTGAAAGCCTCTGCCATCGGATTGGCTTCTGCAAGGGCAATGTCTTTGCATTCAATTACGACCAGCGGCAAGCCGTTTACGAACAACACAATATCGGGGATAACAAAACTCTTAACCCCCGATGGAGTATCAATACGAAATTGGTTTATAGCGTGGAAGGTATTGTTGTCAGGCGATTTAAAATCAATCAGTGAAACATTCGGCTCTTCTTCACCGGTAAGCTCGTTCTTGTCGACTTGAATCCGATAAAGCAGATTCAACACCTTTTCATTGATCACATGAAGATTGGTGCCAGACTGACTGGTTACCTCTGCATGCAGATCACTCAACTGCTTATCGGTCAACCACAACTGGCCGTCGTCTGTGGTGTTCAGCCTCTTTACCGCCGCCTTGAACGTGTCTTCAAGCGTTACCTCTATAAAGCTGTTCCGCAGGCTTTTCGAAGGATCATGGGGAATCTCTGTTCCCTGATCAATCACCTCCCAACCAAGCACACCCAGCTGATCTAGAAAAGGCTTTTCAACATAGTTGTATTCAGACATCTTCAGGGCACCGTAATTACTGAGGTCTTCCAAACGTCCTTTACGAGCTCGGCAAGCATCTCTTGTCGTAATTCGATATTTTCAGCGTTCCAATCCGGAAACGACTTAAGTTTTTTGTTGAGTCGGGTAATGCTGGTATTCGTACCAACTTCAACAAGCTCAACAATACTGCTGGTTAAATAATGTTTACACTTACTGTATTCAGCCTTTTTATCATCAAAGAAGTTGTTACTTGCGACAATATTGATTGGCTTTTCAAGTAATGTGAAATTCCCAAGACGGTTTTTGTAGTCATCGTAATCACTCTCAGGAGAGCTCTTGGCAAATGAGGCTTTAAGTTCAGACTCCGGATTATTGGGAAGTATGTGCTCCATCTCCAAGTCGTAGTAGCCATCAAGCTTGCCCGTTTTACTCGAACCACGATACTCAATATCAACATGCTGCGTTAACTTGGCAAGTAAATATCTTGTTCGATATTTCTGCATGGATCGAATCGTATATCTCTTTAACGCATCACTGAGTTCACTGGCTTTCGACTCCATGCTTGATTCAAACCGGTTTTTAACAAACTCATTTAACTCGTATTGTTGTCGTTCTTCATTAGTAATTTCAGATATTACCCTCAGCTCATCCGCCCATGCTGAAAAATGACGCTCCAGCTCTTTCGTTGGAGTTTTGGTAAAAATGTAGTAGAACAGAAAGCTCTCAAGCTGAGGAATGAACTGATCAAATAGTGATTTTGGAAGATTAGCAATTGCCAAAAGTAAAACAAAGTGTTGACTGAAACCACCACCACAGAGTTTCATCAGGTTGTCCATAGCAACGTTTGCCTTGCCGTCGTTTCCCCGACCATCTGAAAAATGCAGGTATCTTTCAACATTCAAATTAATTTTTCGAATGAACTCAAATGGCTTTTCTTTGTACTTACAAAGCTCTGCATTGTCTTTGTCGATAAACCAATCGTAAATCAGGTCTTCACGAACAATTCCATTTTCATTCGAAATTGAGTAGTTTGCCATTAGGAAGTATCGCAAAAAACGCAGGGGCTTCTTTTTGTTCTTCTCGAGCGGGCCAGTAATCTTTTTCCATTCGTTTTTCAGCTTGGAAAATTCCTCCTGCTTCACGTTCGTAAAGAGCAGGTTTTTCAACAAGTCCATTGGATTGAGTCCAACACCACGCTCGTTTATGGTCTCGAATATTTTAAGAGCACTGCTTACGTCTGTTTGAATTTGAATGAAAACTACGCTGTTCGAAAGATAGCCCCAGAACTTCTTTAGATCCTTGTCGCTGGACAGGTTCGCCTCCAAAAACGCATGCACCGTAGCGTATGCATCAAGCAAATTATCCAATGATCCAAATGATTGGATTCCGGAGCTTTTGATTGCTAGTTTGGTTGGTTCCGGCAAATCATTTAAAGCAACCATTTTCTCTATGACTTCGCTGGCATTCTCATATCTTGGATCAAGCTTCAGGGCTTTCACAACATCCCCATCTTTGTTGGAATAGCTTGTCGCAATCAACTGTTCGATCAATGCGTGTTGCGGCTCACCTTTGAAGCGATGCCTAAGTGCGCAAAGTAGAAGAAAGAAAGTCGTTAGTCTTTGCTGCCCGTCAATTACGTCAAACTTATTCTTCTCATCCGTAGGTGACACCAAAACCATTCCAATGAAATAGTCCTGCTCTCCTGACACTTCCATCTGGTCAGTTATGTCTTGAAGGAGCTGTACGACTTCCTTTTCCTGCCAGACATATTCACGTTGGTAATCCGGTATAACGTAGAAGCAGTCTTTGAACGCTTCTGAGATGGTGTACTGGTTGTTGGATATCTTTGCCATTATTAATTCAATTGTTTACGGTGAAGGTGTTTTCAGTTTGAATCTCTTTGAGCGTCTGTCCTTTGAGGGTCTTCCAGTCTTCGCGACCGTTTGCTGCACGGCCCTGAACGACAGCCGCAGCTGAAGAAGGTGATGAAAAGACATAATCTTCTGCAAAAACAAGCTCACCCTTCGACTCAATGACCACTTGCTGACGTAGCAACTCCGCTCGCAGGTTCGAAACCCACTTGTGAATTGAATTAGTCTCTGATTTTACCATTGCGGAATCTTTCATCACCACAAAACCCTTCGGGTCCTCATATCCAGTCGCCTCAATTCCTTTGGCTTTGATGTACAGCTGGTCTCTCTTGCTTGTCTTTCTGGTGATTGTTTTTTCAAACACACCCAGGCCGAGCAGCGGAAAGATATTAAGCATATCTAATAGAAAGCTTTCCACATCGGCCAGCTCAGCTTCTGACAGCGAGGGTGGTAGCGATGTTTGCGTATTATCCAATCGGCATTGCTTGGCAGATTTGGCGAGTTCTAACAGGCGGGATTCGAGGTGTTTGACGTGGGCTTTGTTGAGGCTGCTGTCTTTGGTGACAAAGAAGACGCCCCAATCCCAGAACTCTTTGTTGCTGTAGTGGTTATTGAGTCGATTCTTGACCGGATCGCCTTCTCCGATGTAGAGCGTGGGCAAGACGCTTTCTTCGCTAAAACCCACCAGCACGTAGATGCCGGTGCGATCAAATTCGGGGCGACTGACGACTTGTTTGTAGCCCGTGCGGTTGAAG
>CALDTK010000118.1 GCA_937924035.1 uncultured Saprospiraceae bacterium
TAAATCCATTCAGCGTTTCTATCTCGTCTGCTTAAAGTCATTCTGCGTTAATATCTACTTCCCTTACCTTCCCCGAAAATCCACACTATGCAAATTGGAGTAATCGGACTAGGAAAAATGGGCGCAAATATCGCTCGTCGCTTGATGCGCGGAGGGCATGACGTAGCTGTCTTCGATCTCAATAAGGACGCTATCGCCGAACTTGGCGAAGAAGGTGCTACTACTTCGAGTTCCTTGGCAGACCTCAGTTCAAAGCTCCAAGCACCCCGTACTTTCTGGATCATGGTTCCTGCGGGGGGGCCAGTAGACTCAACGATCAAAGCACTACTTCCACATGCTGAAAGTGGAGACACCTTTGTCGAAGGAGGAAATTCCGATTATCGCGAAAGCATGCGACGTGGAGTTGAGGTCGCCGAGCATGGCATAGACTATATCGACGTAGGGACAAGTGGTGGCGTTTGGGGCCTTAAAGAAGGCTACGCCATGATGGTAGGAGGCAAGGAAGAAGTCGTTGAACGACTACGCCCAGCGTTTGAAACCTTAGCACCCGCTGCCGACAAAGGCTGGAACCACATGGGGCCTAGCGGCTCAGGTCACTTCGTGAAAATGGTACACAACGGTATCGAGTACGGTCTTATGCAAGCGTATGCAGAGGGCTTCGCTTTAATGAAATCGAAAGAAGAGTTTGGACTCGACATGCATAAGATCGCTACAACTTGGCAGCATGGATCAGTTGTACGTAGCTGGTTGCTAGATTTAGCAGCAAATGCACTTTCTGAATCACCAGACCTAAAGGAATTAGCAGCCTATGTTCCTGATTCAGGAATGGGGCGTTTCACAGTCAGAGAGAGTATCGACCAACGTGTTCCCCTTCCTGTTATCACCGCAAGTTTGCAAGAGCGCTTTCAGTCTCGCACCGAGAATAGTTTTGCTTACAAACTCTTGAGTGCACTCCGCAATCAATTTGGTGGTCATGCAGTCAAGACATCAGGAGGTGAAATGAAAGATGGAGGCGCCGCTTATGGTGACAACATAGCCCGCAAGTAGGCGCAATCTTTGACTATTTATCTTTTTTACATTGCAATTGGTCCTGTGATTCGTCATTTCGCAGGTCAAATCCGTCATCTGACATCCCAAATCCGACATCCAAATGGCTTTCGACAATACTACCCAACGCAACATAGACACTTGGCTCAACGGCAACTACGATACGGAGACCAAAGGTGAAATCAAGCGCCTGCTCGATGCAGGAGAAGAAGAAGCGCTAACCAACGCGTTTTATCAAGATCTCGAGTTTGGAACAGGTGGACTTCGTGGCATCATGGGTGTTGGATCAAATCGTGTCAATCGCTACACACTAGGTGCGGCGACACAAGGATTTGCCAACTACCTCAACAAGACGTTTGACGGGGACATTCGCGTTGTGATCGCACACGATTGCCGTAATAACTCAAGTTTGTTCGCTAACCTGGTTGCAGATGTGTTTTCTGCTAATGGAATCACGGTCTTCTTTTTCGATGGTATGCGCCCAACGCCTGAATTGAGTTTTGCCGTAAGGAAATTAAAAGCCAAGGGTGGAGTCATGCTCACAGCATCTCACAATCCGCGCGAATACAACGGCTACAAAGCCTACGGTCCAGATGGCGGTCAGCTGGTAAGTCCTGATGATACAGGAGTTATGAATGAGGTGCGCAATATCAAGAGCATCGATGAAATCAATTTCACTCGTAAGCCTGAACTCGTTAAGGGTATTGGAGCAGGCATTGATGAGGATTACTTCGAGGCGCTAGAAAAACTCTCTTTGCATCCAGAAGCGATTGCAAAGGTGGCCGATATGCCGATCGTCTTTTCACCGATTCACGGAACGGGGGCTGTCAGTGTTCCGCCAATCTTAAAGCGTTTCGGTTTCACCAATGTGATCACGGTTGAGGAACAGATGGTTGAGGATGGGAATTTCCCAACTGTCGTGTATCCAAATCCGGAAGAGGAAGAAGCACTGACGATGGCGCTCAACAAAGCGCGTGAAGTGAAGGCTGATCTCGTCATGGCTACCGATCCAGATGCTGATCGAGTAGGTATTGCCATTCGCAATGGCGAAGGCGAGCTTGTCTTGCTCAATGGAAACCAAACGGCATGTCTGCTCGTGCATTACGTCTTGAGTGGTCATCAGCAAAAAAATGATCTTCGCAAGGACGATTATGTCGTCAAGACCGTCGTAACAAGTTACATGATCGACCACATCGCAAAGAGCTTTGGCGTTGATTGTTTCAATACACTCACGGGATTCAAGTTTATCGGTCAGGTCATGACCAAGCTTGAAGGTGAGCGTCGCTTCTTGGTAGGTGGTGAAGAAAGCTACGGCTACCTCGCTGGCGAACATTGCCGCGACAAGGATGCGGTGATCAGTTGTGCACTCATTGCTGAGATGGCGGCTTACCACAAATCTGAAGGGCGAAACCTTTGGGACGTCCTCATCAACCTCTATGACGAGTACGGCTTCTACCTTGAAAAGCTCATTGCGGTTAAGAAGGAAGGAAAGGCTGGTGCTGAGGAAATTCAGGCTATGATGTCCGGCTTTCGCCAAAACCCACCAACTTCTCTTGGAGGCAGTCCAGTGGTTACGATCAAGGATTATAAAGCTTCTACAAGTACAAGCTTCCCTTCTGGTGCATCTGAACCGATCAACCTACCGAGTTCGAATGTGCTACAATTTTTCACGGAGGATGGTACCATCGTGAGTGCTCGTCCGAGTGGTACGGAGCCAAAGATTAAGTTCTATTGTTCGGTCAATGCTGGGTTGGCGAGTGCTGCAGATTTTGAGCGTACGCAGAAGGCCTTAGAGGCGAAGATTGATAAGGTCCTGGCTGATCTTGGGATTTCATAGCTAGCGGCTTCCGTTTTCCGAAGCGGGCTGGCTTTTTCTAACGCAAGGAATTAGCTCCGCTAATCGCGCAAAGGGAGTGCAAGGAACGCAAGGCCGTATGTTGTTCTTAGAGGTGATTTTAAACGCAGAGCCGTCCCGCGATTCCGCGGGACTCCGTAAAGTTTGTGAGATCGCAGCGTAAGATGTTGTCCAGGATGTGATATTATCGCAAAGTGCCCTACGGGCGTCGCAAAGAGCAAAGTCCGCAAAGCAGGATAGACAAAGACGACGTTTAATTTCATTTATGGCTATCCCGCAACTCCGTAAAGTTTGTG
>CALDTK010000119.1 GCA_937924035.1 uncultured Saprospiraceae bacterium
AACTTCTACAACGTGTACTGCCCCAAGAATGTCGCCTGGAAGTTCAAGTACATGGATGTCTTGCTCTGCCACTGGATAGTCTCGCAATACTTGACCTTTCATACTTAACAATCGGAGAGACGCTAACTCGCGTTGGTTGTCAACTCCCAAAAGTTGCACGTATTGTCCAGTCGCTGGATTAGGAAATACACGAAGTTCGGGAGCTTCACCAACAACCACTAGTGCCTCTTCAGAATAGTGCCACATGCCGTTCTCATCTTCAAGACGTATGCGGTACCTAAGCACCTGTTGCTCGGTAGGCACGTCATTATCAATCGAACTGAAATAGGCCATCTCAGCTTCTTCGCTAAGACCAGGAATTTCTCCTAGATCCTTCCAACCAAGGTCGCGATCATAGCGTTCGACTACATAATTCGTTGAACGAAAATCGTGGTGTACGACCCAATCTACCAATACACGATTTTCGAGTAAGGCGGCATCTAATTCAACTGCGAAGATTTCTTCAGCGCTGGAAGCTCGACTCGTCAATCGGACAACGAGTTCTGATTCACGATGCTCAGACACCCACGCTGACCCTGGGAGTTCTTTCGCTGTAAGGGTGCCAAAACCAGTGGTATAACTGGCTAGAACAAAGTCTTTTTTCTCGGTAAAGTTTGATCCACGAGCCTTAGCGACGACTAAAGAACCACGATACTCGGCTTCTCCGCCCACTGAGATATAACCGTGCTCAGGTTGCAGATCGTCCCCTTGAAGCATGGTTTGTAGCGTGCCATCCACAATCAGGTCTTGCTCTATATCAATTGTACCGTGATTGACTAGCCTCGCCCCCTCGTCGACAAGGACATCGCCAGATAAGATCGTTATAGTCGAGCCTTTTCCAACCGTTAAAGTAGATCCCGGGCCTATATAAAGACCTAGTTGGTCGCCGCTTTGTGCCAAGAGCAAAGTACTTGAGCAAAAGAGAAGCAAGGCTCCGAGGCCTTTCGTTGTGGTTTTAAATACGTGCATGGTTCATCGTCTAAGGAACCTATAAACTGGCAAAAGGCGTGCGGATGTGGCCGAAAATGACGGTTTAGAAGGAGTCATTTTGGTGAGTTGTAGCCCTTGGCGGTTGAATGGAAAAAAGGAGACTTTGAGTGGTAAAAATTTGCAGAGAAATTCCAAAAACTACTTCCAGCTTGCTGCGTCACCTCCTATCTCAAAGCCAAGCCAATTCGCTGTTGTATCCAGTATTGTTTTGCCCTCTTCTGAAAAACGTACTTCGGCCGTGGCGAGCAGACTTTCATTTACTCGACCATGCATACCATCGCTTGGGAGAGGGCTAATGAGATCAACACCGGGTGCGTGATAAGCAGTGATGGTAAGTGTTTTCCCTTTTCCCGCATTTCTACGGGACGTCCCGCGGGAAAACACCATGTGCGCACTATCCTTACTTAATTCTAAATCAAAGCTTGCCCTGTTGTAGGTTGTAAAAGGGTGGAATTCCCCACGGAAGTATAGCGCCGCAATGAATCCTCTAAAGGCTCCTGTGATCCAGGGTACTCGTCCGGCACTTACCATAAGACAGCAAGGCTCAGTTTCACCAGCGAGGTGATTGGTTTGTAGCCAAACCCATCCACGCGGGAAGGATTTGCCCCAGTCTTTTTCGATATAGCCTACAGTACTTGAAGAGAGTTGTATTTCTGATTCGTTCTTGCGTTGAAGGCTTCCATGTATAGCGTGGTGCAGACTCACTACTCCGTGACGACATTCCATTCCGGGTACAAAGGAGAACGGTCCCATGGCACCTGGGCTCCACCACTTCCAAGGCCAAGTGATGGGTGAAACGTGTTTTAGCGAAAGCTGGAGATTAGGTAGGACAACTTCACAGCCACTTTCGTGAAAACGAGAATTGCCTATATGAAGCTCGAAGCTTGTCTTGCTTCCTTGTGAAGGGTCGTGATCCGAACTTTTTTCTGGAGCTAAAGCAAAATCTGTGATATCGTACTGATGATATTCAGCCGTCTTGGCAACACCATCTAGTACTTGAATGAAGGCGTGGCCTTCGCCATGCGCATCGTAGCTCAGCCCAGGGATGATTGCCATCGCTATGCCCTGTTGAGCGTCAACAAGTTTAAAGTAGTAGCCTTCGAAGTAGCTCCACCGTTTGTGAGCGCCTTGAAACCGGGAAGGGTGCCAGACGTTAGTTAAGTAAGCTAAAGGAGAACTCATTTTGGCGAAAGCTACTTAATCAGGTCGGTAGAGTGACCATCTTAGTGCACGTCGTCGAAAAGCAACCTACTTTTCCGCCTTAATTCACGTTTAGGACATGCCTCAATCCTCCCAACCTAAGTCTGAAGCCGATTTGGTTTTCGAGGGAGAGCTATTGCCGCATGTCAACGCACTTTCTGCATTTGCCTACCGTTTGGCCCAAGATGCCGATGATGCTGCTGATCTCGTGCAGATCACCTATATGAAGGCGTATCGTGCGATTGATGGGTACCAACGAGGCTCAAATGCAAAAGCCTGGTTGTTCAGGATTTTGAAAAATGCCTTCATCAATGAATGGCGTAAGCGTCAAAATCAGCCAACGAAGGTTGATTATGAAGAGGTTTTCAATTTACAAGAGGACGATTCGAGTAATGTCTCGGTGTATTTAGACTTGCGCCAAGAGCTTTTTGAACACCTACTCGATGATGAATTAACACATGCTATTAATAGTTTGCCTGTGAATTTTCGTCTCGTCTTGTTACTTTGTGACATAGAAGGCTTCACTTATGAAGAGATCGCTCGTATCACCGATGTCCCAATCGGTACCGTGCGTAGCCGTCTTCACCGAGCGCGAACAGTGCTTAAAGAGCGCCTTCGAGGTTATGCAGAGAAGAAAGGAATTTCGGATCGGCGCACCTCTTAAACTTCAGTCTCAGGAATTACTGAAACACTGAGCGTCCCCAACGCTAAACAAACACCACCAGAATACTAGTCAAGAGATTTGATCTCTTAGATGGTTTCTAGACTTACGTCCCTCGGAGCATATCCTAATCTCCAAACTTGGACCCTTTTCGAAGGGTTCGCAAAGACGTAATTGGTATGAAAAATCAACAAAACCCTACAGGGGCTGCAACTCAGGCGAGCATCAAGCAATTTGATGCGTCGAGAAAGAGTGCATTAAAGAGCGATAAGACAGGACTAGTCGTAGGCCCAAGCCTTATGAAGGCTATTAAGAATTGTGTGCGCCCAGTGAGCGCTAATTAGTGAGCGCTCTTTTGGTTGACTACTTCAGCGTTCTATTGATACTTTACATAAATCGTGGTTTAGCTTGTGCCAGACATCTTTACTGCCCGTAACGTACTATTTTGAAAGTATTATGAGGCTTGGTGTGTTCAAATCAAATTTGCTAATCTGTGTATGCCTGTATGCTACCATTATTTCGTGTAATGAACCAATATCTAGCCCTCAGCCCGTAGTCCAAATCCCTTTAGCAGATACTTCAGTGGTTGTTCAGGATACTTCTACTGTTAAAGTCGATAGCTGCGTAGACAGACTTATTAATCTCAGGACCTTACTTGGTTGTCCTGAATATGTTGGAGGATATTTGAATAATTTTTATTTCTCTGGAAACTCAGATGTAAACCAAAGAGAAAGTTTAGGTAGAGATTATTCGTCTATTGTGATCCGATCATTTGGAGAATTAGGATGGTACGCAGCTGAATTGATTTTAACGTTTAATGGAGAGCCTGAAATAGGTTTACAAAAGCCTTTGACTACCGATGGGGACAACTTAGTTGGTATTAATACTGTACATCCCGATAGCGTTTACGTATTCCTAGCTTTATGGCTAGACGCCTCAGATCTTAATCCTCCGCTAGGCTATAAATATGTGTCTACTCTTCCCAGCTGGATAAGAATAGACAGCAGCAGCTATACTACATACGATGGTGAGCCTGTCACAGATCACTTTGGCGCTTTGGAAGCAACTTTGGTCTTAAATGAAACTGAGTACATTCAAGATAACGTCTCTTATTACGAGGATCTTGGTTTCTGTGTGCCTGACACTATTTTTCTTCGAGATGTGTGTTTTGATGCACGAACGCGAGATGTAGAAGGGCCATGTCGTCGTAAGGCTGGTCGATAACTTGGCTTGCACACGCCCTTTGTGTATACCACAAAAAAAGCCCACCAGTTTTCACCAGCGGGCTATCAAATTGTCAAGTTTCAAATCGTGAGAGTAGGGAAGGTTTTATGCTTCGTACTACTCCCTAAACGGGCGACATTTTCAAAACGCTGCCACTGATTTGAATTTTTTTTGAATTCCTGCTTTTCAAACGACCGGCAGGTATAGTTCATAATCGCTGATCCAGCAACGAAGTGGTCTAGCAGTAAAACGGTCTCTCTACCATTTTAAAGTACACGCACACCCGTTGCAATAAACTCCAGTTCCTCTTCAGGTTCAGTAATCAGTGCAATTTCCGCTGCGCTCTTGCCTGCATCCTCAGCATAGTGCTGAAGGTCCTCAACTGGAACGATAACGCGCTTGGCTGTTCCTTCAACAACAACCTTGTTGCCACTCAATTCCTTTGGCATGAAGAAGCCATAGTCCTTGAAGCGGACTGTCATTTCGTCTCCCTCGGCCGAAGTCATAGACATCCAACAACCTTTCTTTTGGCATACTTCAACAACCTCGCCGCTGACAGCAGCCGTCAGACTGTCTTGCTCACCAAGCGCGGTTAAAAATTCAGGGTAGGGTAGAACTTCAGTATCTGCAGCAACACCAGCACCGTAGTTCGCACCGGGAACTGGTTCAGTTCCAAAAGCATCGGTGATTGCGCCAGCAACGCCCGATACTGCTTCTGATGCTGTATCGCTCATGCTTGCTGCAGCTTCATCAGCAGCTTTATTGGCTTCGTTACAGGAGAGGAGTAGTGCGAAAGCACTTGCTAAAAAAAGGACGTTGAAGAGCTTCATATCTTAAAAAGTTTGATCAAAGATAACCGATCACGAAATATAGACATATCGATTACCGTTCAAACTTAGCTACTCAGCTACTTCTGATCGCATTCACTTTTTAGACCTCATCCTGCCTATACCGCTGACTTTACATTTTTTGCTTATCGCAAGCATTTTCTAGCATTAAGTCAGCACTATGAAGGTCCGTATTTTCCTATTTTTGTTACTTGTTTTGTTCGCCTTTAGCGGTTTCGCTAATTGCGTAGCTGGTGATTGTGCTAACGGTAATGGCCGAGCCAAACTGCCGAATGGAGATATTTATGTCGGCGAGTGGAAGCAAGGCCTCATGGACGGAGAAGGCCTTTACACCTTTAAGTCTGGAGCTGTGTATACCGGCGATTTCAAAAGAGGTAAGCTCAGCGGCCAAGGAACAATGCGCTATCCTGATGGAGCCTATTATCAAGGTGGCTGGTCAAATAACCGCAAGCACGGTCAAGGGAAGTTGGTTACACCTTCCGGCAAAACTCGTAAAGGACGCTGGGCGGTCGGTAAGTTTGTCGGCCCTGTATCGACTACTCAACTGGCTAGCCAGGAAAAACCTACACCGGCTAAACCAGTAAAGCAGCGCCAGGAGTATACCATTTCATCAAAGCCGACGACTTCTACCATCCCTTTTCGCGATTGCAATTCTATTTTTTGCGAAGAAGGATCTGGTCGTTACACCTATAGAGACGGCGCTGTCTACGAAGGTGAATTTGAGGAGGGAAAACCTAGTGGCGAAGGCAGCGTGCATTACGCCAATGGTGATGTTTATACAGGAGGGTGGGACATCACAGGTCCAGACGGTGCTGGAACGTATCAGTTTGCCAACGGCAAGCAAGTTGCAGGTATTTGGAATATGGGTAAACTTGTCCGCCGCACCTACACCGAAAGCCAGGTTGCCACGAACTCCAAACCTCAAAAAAGCGAGACTCCGCTCAGGATGAACACCAAAGCAGGCGATGGCAAAGCAACCATGTACGCTGTCGTGGTTGGTATCGGTCGTTACACTGCGATGCAAACCCTCAACTACACCGACGATGATGCTTACCAGATGTATGCATTTCTTAAAAGCCCAGAAGGAGGTGCGCTATCAGATGAGCAGGTCGAGATTTTAGTAGATGAAAACGCTACACGCACCAACATTGAACTTGCGCTTTCCGAAAAGCTTGGTCAGGCCGATGCCGATGATATTGTGGTTTTCTATTTTTCAGGTCACGGTGTCGATGGGTATTTCGTACCCGTAGATTTCGATGGGATCAACAACCTGCTCAGCCACAAGCGCGTCGAGCAACTCCTCGCAAGTTCATCTGCTAAGCACAAGCTTGTCTTAGCAGATGCTTGTCACAGTGGTGGCCTACTAGCGGCTCGCAACATGTCTGCGAGTTCGTCACGACTCTATGATGCCTTCACCAATTCAACAGGTGGTACAGCTTTACTTCTCAGTAGCCGAAGCGAAGAGGTCAGTTTAGAAGCAAATAACCTACGCTCAGGAGTTTTCTCCCACTACGTGATGCGCGGCATGAAAGGAGAGGCTGATACTAATCGCAACCGGATCGTTACGGTTGACGAGCTGCACAAGTACGTGTATGACAACGTCCGCCAGTACACTGGCTACCGGCAAACGCCTGTAATTTCAGGAACGTTTGATCGGGCGATGCCAGTAGCGAGTTTGCGTTAGCCATTCTCAATGGCGGCATTTGTGCTCCGCACAGGACATTGAAATAATTCAAGGTTCATCAACTCCTCTCAATTCAATGCTTCGCATTTCGAGGAGTTGGTTCAAGGTGCGCCCGTCCTACCTGCCGCACCTTGAACCAGATCAACGAGGTGAGAAGCACAAGCTGTTCTGCTGAACTCTGAACCAATAAATTGAACTCTGTTCAATTTATTTCCTTACATTTGCGGCCGCTTCAAAGGAAGCATTTCACAAGCAGCGCTTCTTTTCAGTAAGAACGCTCAAAAAAACTCTTTTTCATGACTCAATATGAAGTCACGATCATTGTCGATCCGGTGCTGTCGGGCGATGAATCGAAAGCGACAGCGAAGACCTATCAAGACATGCTCACCGAGAAGGGTGGAAGCATTGTCAATGTTGATAGCATCGGTCTCCGCTCTCTAGCTTACCCTATCAACAAGCGCACCACTGGCGTATACTACTGCGTCGAATTTCAAAGTCCAGGTACCGTCGTTGACGAACTTGAACTAGCTCTACGTCGTGATGAGCGCATTATGCGCTTCCTCACTGTGAAGCTAGACAAGTACGGTGTTAAGTACAACCAGGACAAGCGCGACGGTAAGATCGGACGCCGCAAGGCTAAGGTCTCCGAAGAGATTGCTGAAGAAGTTGCTAAGCCAGTTTCAACAGGTCTTGCAGGTGCTAAGCCAAAGCCACAACCGAAGCCGAAGCCGGCTCCAGCTCCTGAGCCAGTTGTCGAAGAAGTAGCTGTTGCAGCTCCTGAACCAACACCAGCGCCAGTTGAAGCAACTCCAGCACCCGTTGCAACAGGCGAGCCTGATGACCTTTCAAAGGTTGAAGGTATCGGACCGAAGATCAACGAGTTGCTACAAAGCAACGGCATCACAACTTTCCAGCAACTTGCAGACGCAAGCGTTGAAAGCGTGAAGGAAATTCTCGTCGCTAAAGGCGGCACATACAAGACCAAGGATCCTGGAACCTGGGGTCAGCAAGCACAACTCGCAGCCGACGGTAAGTGGGACGAGTTGAAAGAACTACAAGATCGCCTTGATGGCGGACGCTAGTAGTTCAAGCAAACCTTTCCCTAATCCTTTAACAAAACGATCATGGCATCTCGCGACGATATTAAGTTTTTGTCCAACCCTAAGATTGGACGCAAGCAGAAAAAATACTGCCGTTTTACGAAGTACGATATTAAGTACCTCGATTACAAAGACCCAGACTTCCTTTCTCAGTTCCTCAACGAACAAGGAAAGATTTTACCACGCCGAATTACTGGTAACAGCCTCAAGTGGCAACGCCGCGTGTCTACCGCTATCAAGCGCGCACGTCAACTTGCTTACTTACCGTTTGTAACTGACCAGTTCAAATAGGATTCACCCACTCAGCGCGATTCTTTGATTCGCTCTTAAAATCTAACATCATGGATATTATTCTCCTCGAGAACATCAACAAGGTGGGTGACAAGCACGAAGTCGTCAATGTAAAAGACGGCTACGCTCGCAACTTCCTCATCCCTAATGGCAAAGCACTTATCGCCAATACAAGTAACCGTAAGCGCCTCACACACTTGCTCGAACTTGACGAAGCACGCGAAGGTGCGCGCCTCACTGAGTACCAAGCAATGGCTGAAAAGCTCAAAGGTCAAAGCCTAAGCATCCCAATGAAAGCGGGTGCTAACGGTAAGATCTTCGGTTCTGTTACCAACGTTCAAATCGCTCAAGCACTTCGCGAGCAGTTCGAAATTGACCTCGAACGTCGCAAAATCGAAGTAACTGAAGAGGTAAAGACACTCGGTAAGTACACAGCGACACTCAACCTCCACAAAGAGGTGACAACAGAGATCGCTTTCGAAGTCGTAGAAGACTAGGCTCATAATGTGAGCCTCTGTTGTGTGACCGCTCCTGTGGTCCACAGAAAAAAATACAGCCCCGCTAGACTTTACGTCTGGTGGGGCTGCTTGTTTTCGTGGTCTGCCGCTCCTGACACTTACTAATAGTTGATACGCACTGCGATCCTTAATTATCAGAAGGAAGAAATGGGTTATCCGGGTATTCTCCTATTCTATCGTAGAGCTTATGAATCGCTTCGAAAAGCTGATTTATCTCTTCTCTCCGGACAACAACAGACCCTTGGTAAAGGAAAGAAGGAGGTTTTATTAAGGAACCCGTTTCGATAAACCACATCGTACCATACTGTTGATCATCTTCGAAGGAAGTAAGGTTGAATTCCATGCTCAGTTCTTCTTGAAAAACTTTGATTTTTTTCGTTGGAAGTAATTTATAGTACTGTTCAGCCTCGATATAATCGGGAGTAATCGTGATCCGTTCTTCTCCATACGTATTCCAGATGAGAACTTTGGTTAGGTAGCTCAGTAATAGCAGAAAGAAAAAAGAGATAAAAGCAGTAGAGCCGGGAGACTCTGACCCTCCTCCGTGGAAAAGCATTAATATCATTCCTCCAGCAATACCACAAATTCCTCCTCCGAGCAAATACCTTGAAAGCGGAGTCGTTTTGACCTTAAAGCATGCATACACTTCGTTTTGGTGTTCAACGATTAACAATTCGTGTACGGCGGTCATCATAGATACATAGGTTTATTCTAAACCAACTCCCAGCCCAGCTTCCCACCATTTTCCTTCAGCCAGCCATGGGCGGAATCATAATCAGGCATAGCATCGTAGACCAACTTCCAAAAACGATCAGAGTGATTCATCTCGATGCCATGTGCAAGCTCATGCACGAGCACCGCATGCAAGCACTTCGAAGGAGCGCCAAGTAAGCGGGAAGAAATGGAGATTGTACCACTACTCGAACAACTGCCCCAACGTGATCGAGTAGGTGAGAGCTTGAGTCGGCTTACTGGAATATTAAAGTGGGCTGCATTTATTTGCTGCAAGTGCTCCATCACTGGTTTTTGCGCTCTGCCAGCAACCACGCGATACAAGAGTTTTTCAATAAGCTCAGCTTGCTCCTTTGCTGGTGCATGGGAAGGGAGTTTTAGCGAAAGCTGAACAATGCCATCGCCATCAGGCCCTCCGATTGTTTTGGCGGAAGCCCCTTGAAGGTCACCCTCCCTGATAGTCAATCGAAATGCATAATTGCCTAAACGCCAAACTTGGCCATCCTCAAATGAAGTAGCCTCATGTGCATTTGCAAGATCAGGACGCTTGATGACCGATTTCGCCAACCAGTCTTTAAATTCAGCAAACGACTTTTCTAAGTCACTCTTCGATGTCCCCTGCGGCATCCGCAGGTAGGCTTTCTTTTGAGTAAGGCTAAAACGAGTATTACGACGTACATCAAACCTCACTTCAAAAGGAATTGCTACGCCAGCAACGACTTGTTCGCCACTGTGTACCAGCAGCGATTTCGACTTTCGACCACGTCCGCTGAAAAGCTTAGGCATTGGCAGTCTCAAAATCACGCATTGCCTGCACAAGGGCTTGTACACTATCTAGTTCCATTGCGTTGTACATGCTTGCGCGAAAACCGCCTACAGAGCGGTGACCTTTAAGTGCATCGAGGTTTCGCGCAGCGCAAAGTGCTAAGAAAGGTGCGGCATGTGCTTCATCAACCACATTAAAGGTGGCATTCATAACTGAGCGGTCCTCAGCAGCCACATTTCCTTTAAAAAGTGGGTTGCGATCAATCTCAGTATATAAGGTGTCGGCTTTTTCAGTATTACGCTTTGCCATCCCAGCAAGTCCACCATTTTCCTTGACCCAGCGCATGGTAAGCATACTTACATAGATCGGAAACACGGGAGGTGTGTTGAACATCGATCCTTTTGCAATGTGGGTACGATAATCGACCATGCTTGGGAGGTCACGTTCCACTTTTCCAAGGATATCCTTCCTAATTATAACGAGTGTAACACCTGAAGGGCCCATGTTTTTTTGAGCCCCAGCGTAGATGATTCCAAACTTGCTGGCATCGATCGGGCGACTAAACATATCTGAACTCATGTCACATACCAAGGGAATGTCTGAGGTCGGAAACTCCTTTAGCTGCGTACCAAAGATGGTGTTGTTGCTCGTGAGGTGTAAGTAAGCTCCATCGCTAGGCACTGTATAGCCCTTCGGTATGTAATTAAAATTGGTGTCAGATGAAGAGGCAACCACATTTACGTTACCATACTTCTTCGCTTCTTTGATTGCCTTTGTGGACCAGGTTCCGGTATCGAGAAAGTGTGCGGTTCCATCAGTTGGAAGCAAATTAGCTGCAGTCATATAGAATTGAGAGCTCGCTCCACCACCTAAGAAGAGCACTTCGTAGTCATCATTAAGGTTGAGGAGCTCCTTTGCCAGAGCTTGTGCCTCATCCATTACCGCAACAAATTCCTTTGATCGGTGTGAGATTTCGAGTAGAGAGAGGTTCTTTCCTGCGAAGTTGGTGACGGCTGCTGCGGCTTTCGCCAAAACTTCTTGTGGGAGGATAGCTGGACCTGCGCTGAAGTTGTGGACCTTAGAGGATGTAACAGAGGTAGTGTTCATGTGATATGAATGCGTGGATGGAGGTGTAAAGGTACCTAAGTGGTAAAGAAGCGAAGTTCTTTTTTAGTCAAGTACTAGGAATCACTGGGCTTGTGGTGAAAAAAGAAAAAAAGCGAAAGTTTTTTTGAAAAAAGCTTTGTGGAAAACCAAAGTGGCGTACATTTGCGGCCGCTTAAGACAAAAGCGTGGCAATGGCCTCGAAAATGTCTTGTTTAAAGCGGAAAAATAAAGCAAATTTTTTCTGACAAATCAAATAGTCGGAGTATCTTTGCGCCCCCGTACGAATGCGTACGGAAAAGACGCATGCAGCGTAAGTGGTTTAGGCCATTTACTTCAGCATAAAGTTCATTGACACTAGGGAGGAAGAGAAATAAGGAAGTTATGCTGCGTGAGCAGTGTAACAGTAGAATGCTAACGATGAATTTAAAGTTTGCCAGTTGAGATGACTTCTTGAATCGCACATTGCTTACG
>CALDTK010000120.1 GCA_937924035.1 uncultured Saprospiraceae bacterium
AAAATCTAACCCAACAACAATGTGACCGGATTGCTGACAAACTAAACAACCGACCCAGAGAAAGATATGACTTTAAAACTCCTATGGAGCTGTTCAATGTTCAACTTTAGCTTTTGTCGCACTTTAAACTTGATACTAAGGCCATTGCGTCGACAGTACGGCATGCAAACGCCTCATAGCCGCACCAATTCTTGGACACTGGTATTTATATGATGAGACATTGTACCTATTACCTGGTTTTGTTATGTCTTCAATTGCGGAAGCCAAACCTAGCAACTTACTAAAATCATGCGACTCCACTGTGAATTCTAATTGTTGATCTTGGCCAGTGGAGTAACTAGCACTATTTGTTTTTATCCATTGCTCTACCAACGGACCGATTGGGATGTTTTTGTAAAAACTTACTTGAAGTATAGGCTCGTTAGTTGAATCAACAAATATCATGCAGAACCAACCATAAAAACTACCGTCCGAAGCAATATCTGATTCACTGCGCCCATCAACTGGAAATGTCTCCGATGATGTTAGTTTTTTATACCGCTTATCTGCAAAACCATATTCGTCGTACAACGCTTGTTTAAGTGATGACATTACGTATCTCTATTTGCCCTAACGCCGCCATCAGGGGCGTTTCATGCGATGGCTGTTTGTGTGAAAAAATGGGAGGCACGACCATTCACACAAACGGACAGCGCGTGAAATGTCCCGCTGCATGGCTTTGTTGAACGAAGCTGCTGCGCAGCAGAAGAAAACTATCATTGATTGACTAACCTCCTTATACCACTCATTTCGCGAGTGGCACTATTAAGGAAACCACTGCAATGAAACCCTCCGAACAAAAACGCTTCAACAAGCTCTACAACCTTCATCTTCGTGCTTTAAAACTACAGGGTATGTCCGATAAGACCATCGATGTCTATTCTCGCGCTGTCCGTCGCCTGACTAAACGCTTTGATCGCGTCCCTGACAAAGTCACCAAGGAACAATTTGCCACCTACTTTAGCGAACTCATCGACTCACACTCCTGGAGTACCGTCAAAACCGACCGCTGCGGCTTACAGTTCTTCTGGAAACATGTACTCAAAAAAGACTGGCAATGGGTCAACATCGTCAAAGCACCGTCTGTCTATTCTATCCCTGATGTCTTTAGTGTAGCCGAAATTCATCAGCTACTTCAAACCACTCAATCGATGCGCTATCGCACCTTTATTCTCTGCACCTACACCATGGGCTTACGGCTTGCCGAGACTCTAAACCTACAAATTAGCGACATCGATCACGCTAACGGCCGCGTTCATATCCGACGTGGCAAAGGCCACAAAGATCGCTTCTTGCCCGTCACTGATCCCGTGCTTCAACAAATGCGCTTACTTTGGTGCATGCACCGTCACCCCAAATTCATCTTCCCGTCCACCAAAAGCCTACCCGACATTCAAAACGCCACCATTACCATGAGCCATGGCACCACTCAGATCGCTTTCAAAAAAATCGTGGCCCAATGCGGCATTAAAAAAAAGTCTCCATCCACTCCCTGCGTCACAGCTTCGCTACCCATCTTCTAGAACAGGGCATCGGCCTGCGACGACTGCAAGACCTCCTCGGTCATTCCTGTCCCAAAACTACTGCTCGATACACACACCTCACCGGGGTCAGTGAACACGACAACGCTAATGCCACCTGCCTGCTGGTGGATAATCTCTTCAAGGCGGGCAAGTCATGATCACTCTGGCCGATATCGTCACTCTCTACAAACCACAGTTACTCGCACGCTACTCTGATTCCCTGCTTCCCAGTCACCACAAGGCGCTTCGCGCCTTAGTACAGTGCCGAACCTCCGCCCTTGGCGAAACCCACTGGGAATGCGATCAGGAGCAATGCAATAACACGGTTCGCGTGCCCATCTCTTGCGGTCATCGTAATTGCCCTCGCTGCCAGAATCATGAAGTCACTGTGTGGCTCGATCGACAACGCGAGAAGCTCCTTCCCGTCAATTATTTTCTATTGACCTTCACGCTACCAGAACAGTTAAGGTCAGTGGCGTGGTTGAATCAACGCAAAGTGTTTGACTGCCTCTTTAAAGCCGTTTCCGCCACCCTCAAACAGTTTGCTCGCACCTCGGAGCATCTCGGCGGTGACGCGGGCATGACATTGGTGCTCCACACCCACAGCCGACGCCTCGACTTTCATCCGCATATTCATGTGGTGATGCCCGGGGGCGTGATTGATCACTATCGAAAAACATGGACGGGCGTCAATGACCGTTATCTGTTCAACGAGTTCGCTTTGGCCAAAGTCTTCCGCGCTAAGTTTCTTCACGCTATCAACAAAGCTGGCATCGTCCTTCCTGTTGGCGCACCACAAAAATGGGTGGCGCATTGCCAGTACGCTGGTCGCGGAGAATCCGCCTTGAAATACCTGGCTCGTTATCTCTATCGTGGGGTCATCAGCGAGTCTTCCATTATCTCGAATCACAACGGGTATATTACGTTTCAATACAAGGACAGCGATTCCGGTCAACTCAAAACCCGTGTCCTGCCGGGCGCTGATTTTCTGTGGACACTTCTGCGCCACGTGTTACCTCGTAGTTACCAACGAGTCCGACACTTTGGATTTCTACACCACAATGCTCGCGTATGGTTACAGCGTATTCAACTAATGTTGCATGTCCCAGTCAAACCCAGAGTCGCCAGAGCTAAAGTTCGGTTCAGATGCACATGTGAACAGGGCTCGATGAAATTAGTCGCTGTCTTCAGGAGGCCGTCCTTCGAATGGCTTGAGGCTCGGGCACTACCCAGATAACTTAAACACGGTATTTCTATCGACGTTCTTACTGGCACTTCTTAGTTGAAGTGCCAGTGCTTGATTGTGCCCGATCGCATTCTAAATAGGAAAAAAGACTACCTGAACGCTGTGTTTTTCAGAATATTCCGTAATTTGCACTCGCTTTTACCGCTTATCTGATAGCACCACACCGTTGCTAATCACCGCTACCATTGATCTTGCTGTGAAATCGACAATCAATTTCCTATAGCCCTACCACCCCCTTCGTTCCCGCTTCGCACAACCATTGGATAAGATCGCCGCTTCGGGCGATCTATCATATTCGTTAGATTTGCGATGAAGTCACTCATATGCACACCCCTTGAAGCTACCGCGGAGCAAAAACCGACGACGCTACTCCACAACGACTACATGAATTGCTCCTGCTGCACTTGCACGAAGCACGGAACATACATGGCACTTTGGTCT
>CALDTK010000121.1 GCA_937924035.1 uncultured Saprospiraceae bacterium
AATCGTGGATTAGGCTGCCATTGCATAGCTGGTATTGCCATGTAAAAAAGTTGTGTAGCCAGTTGATAACGGAGATAAGTTACATACTCCGACATGCTTACTAAACGATCAACTCCCCTGTCGAGTCCGTTACGGCCCCATACAGTAGCATGCAAAGCATGACTGTGTTGGAATTAATTGAGTACTGACGCGTTCGTCAGTGAGGTGTAAACCCGTTGTTCAAGGTTATGGTTCCCTGAGAGGAGAACTTTTTTCAGTATTTTTTTTGCTTCGAAGTCAGACAAAGGCGGTAGGCGTCCTTACTTGCAGGTCAGTGTAGAAGAGATTAAACTTCGACACAGCCCAAGAATCGACCAACTATGTCCGATAAACTCCGCATTGGAATAATAAGAGAAGGAAAAGTTCCGCCAGATAGTCGTGTTGCTTTTCCGCCCGAGATCGCAGCACATGCGGCTCAACAAGAAGGTATCGCATTGAAAGTCCAGCCTTCACCTGGGCGTTGTTTTCCTGATGCTGCATACATAAACCTTGGGGTCGAGCTAGATGAAGACTTGAGCGATTGCGACACTTTGATCGGTGTCAAAGAGGTACCCATTAACCAATTGGTGGAAGGCAAGACCTATTTCTTTTTTAGTCATACACACAAGAAGCAAGCGTATAACCGAGGTCTTTTACATGCGGTGTTGGAGAAAAACATCCGCATGATCGACTATGAGCTGTTGACCGGCGACGATGGCAAGCGCCTTATCGCCTTTGGACGATTTGCAGGCATGGTCGGTGCGCACCATGCGATACGCGCTTGGGGAATTCGCACGGGTAATTTCGACTTGCCACAAATGAATACGTTCGAGGACTATGAGGCTGCTAAGTCAGCTTACGCCAAAACCCATTTTGGGGATGTTAGAGTAGTTTCAACTGGAGAAGGCCGCGTAGGAAACGGATCAGTAGAAGTCTTAATAGATGCTGGTTTTCAAGAGCTGAGCCACGAAGATTTTTTGGCTGGAAAAGGTTCGGGGCCTGTTTTCACGCAAGTAGGGGTAAAAAACTACGTAAAGCGCAAAAATGGTGAAGCCTTTGAAAAAAGAGACTTCTACAATAATCCGCATGAATTTGAGTCTGCGTTTTTGCCGTTTACTGAATCAGCGGATGTTATGGTGCACGGCATTTTTTGGGACAATAAAGCTCCAGCGATGTTTGCGGTGTCTGACATGAGAAAACCTTCCTTTCGCTTACAAGTTATTGCTGATGTTACCTGTGATATTGCTCCACTCACAAGTATGCCTGCCACATTAAAAGCTTCGACTATTGCAGAGCCATATTTTGGGTTTGATCCTATGTCAGGAAAAGAAGTAGATGCGTGGGGCAAAGAGTACATCACCATGATGACGGTCGATAACTTGCCAAATGAATTGCCTCGAGATGCATCTAACAGCTTTGGATCAACTTTCGCGAAAGTCATATTGCCTGAGCTTCTGAAGGAGCAATCTGATATTCTCGATCGGGCAACTATCGCAAAAAATGGTAAATTGACTGAGCGATACAGCTATCTACAGGATTTTGTAGAAGGCAAAAATTGACTTGAACTATGACTGAGCCTGTGTCCATCAAAGGTTTCATCAACATTCCAGATTTGTTTGATGATCAGGCGATTCGTCAACAGTACACTTCAAGGTGGTCGTTACGACCATTGCTTGATCGTAACAACGAATTATCACTAGAGGAAAGAGCGTTTTTAGAAGCTATTGAAGTTCAATTTGCTAATTATCATGACAAGCCTCAAGGGGTAGGACAAGTTCCACTTAGCGAAGCTGAAATAGATCGGCTAATTCGTTTTTTCTTTCCTCCTTTTCAGCCAAAGCATCAATACGGTGCCTTAGCTCGTCCCATGGCAGCGAATCAAATTTTTGTTACGCCAGCGTGGTTCGATATTTTGCAGAGTGGAAGGATGAGTGTAGGTCGGGAAGTTATTGGGAATTCTCCTGTAGTCCGAGCGGGCATGCTCATATTGAGTCAGCATTATGACCAAGAATTGCCATATCTCCGTAGTGATGTTATCGATTACTTTTCAGAGGAAGAAGGTTTGGCGTCACATTTCGTGATTATGCCTGGGTTGAAATATGTGGACGTAGTTATAAACGGAGATAAACCTAAGCTTAGTCGTAATCAAATACGTGAATTACTAGCAAACCCTGATAAGCCTGAATTATGGCTAGAACGATTGCCTCAGGAAGTATTTTCATTCAGTGGGGTAGAGGTTAATCAAGCAGTAGACCTAACACAACAAGTCGCGCAAAGCAGATTGCAGCATCTATTACTTAAACGCGAAGCCGTATTAAGCCCAGAACGAATAGAACAGCTTACTGAGGTTTTGAGAAATCTGCTCCGTGTAAAAGACCTGAAAATTGGAATTCATGCACTTGACTTTCCACGTGACCTTTCGGTAAAACATCGCTATTTAATTCGGCGAGATTTCTTGGCTAATCGCATAGAAGATGTGTTAGATCCTGAGCTGGGTGAGACAATTTATACAGAAACTTGTCGCTTCGGAAAAACTCGAATTTTTGATGACCTGGCAAGCTGCTTATCAGAAGGAGATCCCATTTCAGATGCTATACTTTCGATGGGGTATCGCAGTTTAGTTCTCGTTCCACTTTATGGTAAAGGCAAGCAAATAATCACCGGATTTCTTCAGCTAGGGAGTAAGAAGAGCTTCGCCTTTAACAATCTCGTCATCACGCAATTAGAGGTCATTGCGCCACTGTTCAGACAGGCAATAAATCGGACGAGAGGCGACATGGAGTTTAGGATACAATCGGTGATGAGGAAAAATTTCACCTCGCTCGATCAAAGTGTTGAATGGAAGTTTATCGAAGCGGCCGCAGAGCTGATCGATCAAGAAAGTTCGGAGGATGATGTCTTTTCTTCTACTCCAGAAATTCGCTTTGAAAATATTTGGGCGTTGTACGGGCAGGCAGATATTGTTGGCTCTTCAAAGCTCCGCAACGAGGCCATTCGAAAAGACATGATTGCAGAGTTGAACGCTGCGATAAAATTGCTTGAGGCGCCGGCGATCAACCTGATTTTTCCCCTTGCGGGAAAACTTGCTTTCGATGGGAAAAAGTTGCTGGCAAGGCTAATTGACGAAATGTCTCCAAATGATGAGCAGCAGGTACAGCGCTTCTTAGCCGTAAATTTTGCCCCTACCTTGAAGCAACTTGGGGAGACAAAAGAAGCGAAACAACGGGTCGAAACCTACCAGCAAGAGTTAGCGACCACTCGTGAGAATGGAATCACTAATAGGCAGGCGTATGAGGAAAGTGTTTCGAGACTTTCAAAAGCGATTAGTAAAGCGATAACTTCTAGTGAAGAAGAAGCTCAGCGTATCATACCTCACTACTTCAGTAAGTATCGTACGGATGGTATCGAGTTCAATATCTATGCTGGACAAAGCTTATTACCTGAAGGTAATTTTACCAAAGTTCACCTACAGAATCTTAGACTGTGGCAATTGCAGACTTTGATTAATGTAACAAAGAGCGTTGCAGGGTTGCAATCATCACTCCCGATGAAGATGACCACAGCTCAGTTAATCTTCGCTTTCGGTCAACCAATTACCATTCAATTCCGAATGGATGAAAAGCGTTTTGATGTAGAAGGTGCCTACAATGTTCGATATGAAATTATCAAAAAGCGCATTGATAAAGCCATTGTAAAAGACACAGATCAACGCTTAACCTTACCAAACCATATTGCAGTTGTCTACACGCACATAACTGACCGTAAAGTCTACTTAGAGCTTCTACAATACCTCAGTGAAAGTGGTCAAGTGGAAGGTGAAGTGGAAGAACTCGAGCTAGAATCCATGCAGGGTGTTGATGGATTAATGGCGCTACGGGTAAAAGTGCTCTAGTCGCTTAGTTTGATTGAATAAGATTCGTAGGAATATGAACGGCTTGTGAAAGCGGATCAGCATTGATAAATGTAATCACAAACGCAAGTACCGTTAAGACCATTCCGATGAGGAAAATTGCATAACAAATGCGTAGTCTGTTGAACTTTGTTCCTAGTGCAACGCCGAGCCAATATAAATCATTCATTACGGAAGAGTCTAGTAACTCTTGACTGGAAAATACTTCTTTTAGTCCAGTTTTATAATCCGAAATATTCATCGAATGATAATTGCCAAAAAAGAAAAGATTCGTCTTTCCTGAGCCGATGTTGGATAAATCCGTAGAACCTTTTGTCTTCACAGGGCGAGTTGCTAGGGTTGCGTAGGTTATGGACAGCAAAGACGTTAGAAGTAGCACACCTCCTGGGATGATGAGGTAATTGTAGGTCGGGATATAGGTTGCAATCAGCGGAATCGCGACAGTTAAAATGATCGCATTGATACTCAGCATGATGTTGGCCTTGCCATCAGCGATGGAAGTTAAGTCGATATTGTTGCGAAGCGTTGTCTTCAACATCATCTGAGCTGACTTCTCAGATTGGATGACAGATTTGTTAGTACTAGGTTTTTTTGATTTATTTTTCTTTTTAATGCGCTTCTCAAGTTGTTTTTTAAGGCGCTCCAAATTTAACTTTTTCTGGTCCCCAAAAAGACGTTCGGCAGCTGGTGTTAGGTAGGAGTGACTATTGAAAAAGGCTATGTTTTCTTCAAGCCATTGAGCCCTATCTTTTGTATGAAGTCGCCCTTGAGCTTTCCATTCTTTTCGTAAAGACTTAAGTCTATCACGATATTCTAGACGACCTAGTCCACTCATGTCCGCGTCGCGAATAGACTGCTGAAGAACCCCAGCGGGAGTATGCTTCATGTCAGTTGCCAAGATTAATTCACAGACTAGAGCGATCCGATCTTCCGGATATTCATGCTTTTTGAGGAAGTTTTTTGCGTGTACTTCGCTTTTCGCTTCATGCCCAATAGGGTCGTCACTAGAGACTAGCATTCCTGCATCATGCCACCACGCTGCAAGTAGTAATGCTTCATGATCGCTTTCCCCAAAACCACTAAGAACAGCTAGTTGGTCTGCTGCTTCAACTACCTCACGCGTATGCTCAAGTGAATGGTAGAAAAGTTTGGCTGTCTCTTTTTCACGAAACATCAACGTCACTTCAGCTTGCGCTGCAGCGACAATCGGATTTAGTCGGATTTGAGACGGTTTTGGAGTTGACATAGATTGATTATCTCAGAAAAAAATCGAATACTTAACCACAAGCATTTGCTCGAGGCATCTCTTCTTTAGCTTTTATCGGCCAATTGCAAAAGCCATGCGTATTCCATAGCCGTCTCTTTGTAACGTTCAAAGCGACCTGATGCACCACCATGTCCAGTAGACATATTGGTGTGTAGGATGAGTTGATTGTCATCAGTTTTCATGTCGCGCAACTTAGCTACCCACTTTGCAGGCTCCCAATATTGCACTTGGCTATCGTGTAATCCTGTGGTTACCATCAAGTTAGGATAAGCTTTGGCTTCTACTTGATCGTATGGCGAATAGCTTAGCATGTACCTGTAATAGGTTTCATCTTTCGGATTTCCCCACTCATCAAATTCACCAGTGGTGAGCGGAATCGTTTCGTCGAGCATCGTGGTCACTACATCTACAAAAGGTACAGCTGCGATGACTCCAGCCCACATGTCTGGATCCATGTTGATGACAGCACCCATAAGCAGCCCACCAGCAGATCCCCCCATGGCATAGAGTTGATCCGATGCTGCGTATTGGTTACTTGTAAGCCACTTTCCGGCGTCAATAAAGTCATTGAAAGTGTTAATTTTCTTAAGCAGCTTTCCGTCTTCGTACCATTGCTTGCCAAGCTCCTGGCCTCCACGGATATGCGCCACTACATACACAAACCCACGGTCGAGAAGACTCAAGCGGACACTTGAAAAGTATGGATCCATCGAATTGCCGTAGCTGCCATATGCATAGAGTAAAAGTGGGGCGGTGCCATCAAGAGGAGTGTCTTTGTGACGAACCACACTCAGCGGGACCATTTTGCCATCACGTGCTGGAATATTGATCCGTTCGCTTGTATAATTGGCAGGGTCGAAGTCACCGATGACCTCTTGCTGTTTCAGCAGCGTCAGTTTTTTACTGTTGACATCGTAATCATAAACGCTGTTTGGCGTCGTCATGCTTGTAAATCCAACACGAACTACTGGACTGTCATAATCATAGTTGGTCGACGTGTAGCTCAGGTAAGCATCCTCTCCGAAGTCGATGTGGTGGTCTGTGAGTACACCCATGTTGAGCGACTGTCTTGGAAGGATACGCTGTTTTACAATGCCTCCGATGCGCTCGCTAACCACGATGTATTTTTTGAAAAGCTCCATCCCTTCAACAAAGGCGTCGTCTCTTGCAGGTACGAGGTCTTTCCAGTTGCCTTGGCTGGTTTTGCCGAAAGGCGTAGTAACTATCTTAAAATTGACTGCGTCCTTATTGGTC
>CALDTK010000122.1 GCA_937924035.1 uncultured Saprospiraceae bacterium
CATGGGATAGGTAACAAAAACACCATTCGGATGTGTGCTAAACCAGTTGTTGGGGAAGACAGCATCTGGTTTTACGGGAACATCAGAATCTTCAACCACGACCACCTGAACGCCTTCTGCTCTAAGCGCAGCGGCCAAGCCGTCGAATTCTTCTTGCGCGCGAAGCTTTACTTGGTCAGTGTTTAAGGTTTTCGCCTCCTGCATGAAGGCGTTGGTCGTGGCTGCTTCTTCGTTAAAACCGAAGTTGGCAGGTCGCACAATAAGGACTACGTTCGAACTTTGCGCATCAAGATTGGTCATGAATTAGCTGCATATTGGTTAGGGGAAACTATGCAAGTGTTGCGCCGTAATTCACTCAGGAGTTTTCGATCGCAGCACGGCGAAGTTCGCTAGCGTTCTCCTTTCCGAGGTAACGCGAAATAGCCCAGTGGACAAAATAAAGGAGTGGAATTAAAGCGATGGCCACCAAGAGTTTATAAATGAAGTTCACGGATCCGATAGCCAAGAACAAATCATTGGACCATTGTTGAGGCCCAAGAACGAAAGCGATATAGAGCACTACAAACGAGTCTACAAACTGTCCAACTACCGTGCTCGCCGTAGCACGAAGCCATATCTTTTTGTCGCCAGTCACTTTCTTAATGCGTTGAAAAATGACCGCATCGAGCAACTGTCCAACGAGAAAAGCAACAAGCGATCCGCCGATGACCCAGAGGCCCTGTCCAAATACAGCGGCAAATGCGGTCTGCATGTTATCAACCCCAAGAGAGGCTTTGCCGGACGCTACCCACCACGAAGCAGGCGCAAGCCAAATGGCAAAAAAGACCATTAGAAAAGCATACGAAATCAGCCCTGCGGCGAGAAACGAAATAAAGCGTACGCCTTTCGTCCCGAAGTAGTCGTTAATCACATCCGTGAGGATGAAAACGAAGGGCCAAAGCACTACCCCAGCCGTAAACTGCAAGCTGCCTGAATTTCCTAAGAGCGACCAGTTCCAATCATCAAATCCTAGCGATTGCTCTAAGGAGAAAATCTTGATCCCGACAAACTCTGCGACGATGGCATTGGTCACAAAAAAGCCAGCCAACACGACAAAGAGTCGTGTGCTCTTTTGCTGAAGAGGTTGAGGAGAAGGGTTCATTTGCTGTGTAATAGTAAGGCATGCGAGGTGATATTGATCAACTCCTTCCTCATGTACCTTTCCGCCATGGTAGCTCGCATTCTGATTGTTCTCGTAGTTTTTAGTAGCCTCGCGTGTAGCTCCGCATTCGATAAGCCGGTTCCCACTTCGAGTCAAGTTTTGGCGAAAGCCCCGCTGTTCAGCGAGGATCCTCGAGCTCCGCTCGGGGCTGAACACAGCGCATGCCTTCCCGACTTGATAAAAATCACCTCAGATTCTTTACCTCCTTTTAAAATCCAACGAACGCCAGTAACTGTAGGTATGTATGAGGTTTTCGCGAAAGCTGTCAACTACACGACCCAGGCAGAGACCTTCGGAAATTCAGGCTTGTTTGACTATGGCGACAAGACTTGGAAACTTGTCGATGGGGCATTTTATAAGCAGCCTTTCGGCAAAACATCAGGTGATGCGCCCAGTGATCATCCAGCTACTCAAGTGAGTTATTATGATGCAGAAGCCTTCTGTTCGCACTACAACATGAGGCTTCCGAATGAAAGGGAATGGGAGGCTGCCGCTCGTTTCAAACAGCCCGTAGGTACTTCCTCTTATCCTTGGGGAGATGACATCAAATCTGAAGAAGATACCTACCACGCAAACGTATGGCAAGGCCTTTTTCCCTATGATCAAAAAGTCGAAGACGGCTATGCATATACCTCCCCTGTAGATGCTTATCCAGCGGCTCCGAGCGGTTTGCAGGACATGGCCGGTAATGTTTGGGAATGGGTTTCAGATACCGTTGCAGGGCAAAGATTACCAGGCGATGATGTGCATCGATTAGCCAAAGGAGGAAGCTTTTTATGCGAACCCAATTGGTGTCACGGATACCTTATTTCAGGTTCGACCCATAATTCTTCAGAAACTGGTCTTTTTCATACCGGATTTCGCTGTGTTTGCGAAGAAAAGTAATCACCTTTGCGGTGCCTTCCCAAAACATTCTGATAGGCCGCTCGACGCATGAATAACACCTACGCCGACCTGATTGATCAGACCTTTGATTTCCCGACGAATTCGCTCGAACTCAAAGACAATAAGCTTCATTTTCACGGAATAGATATTCCGGCACTTATGGAGAAGTATGGTTCTCCACTTAAAGTGTACTACCTGCCAAGTATTGGAGAAAAAATAGATGAGGCACGCACGCTGTTTCGCGATGCCATTCGTTCACTCAAATACAAAGGCAAGTATCATTTTGCGTACTGTACGAAGGCTTCGCACTTTCATTTTGTGATGCGGGAAGTACTGGCAGCAGATGCGCTCTTGGAGACGAGTTCTAGGTATGACATTGACTTGATTCGACACCTTCATGCAAAAGGTCGACTCAAGAAAAAGAACCTCTTGATTCACAATGGGTACAAACCTGAAAATTATCTAGATGCTATTCTGGAGCTTGCAGCAGATGGTTTCAATTCATTGCCTGTCATTGACAACCCAGAAGAGTTTGCTTACCTCGCTGATCAACTTCCAGAAGATGGGAAATTGAACATTGGTCTTCGCCTTGCAACGGAGGAAGAACCGAAGTTTGAATTCTACACCAGTCGCCTAGGTATCCGTGCAGCGGACGTAAAAAAGTTTTATTCCGACGCGATTGAAAAGGATCCTCGCTTTGAGCTACGCATGCTCCATTTCTTTGTCGATACTGGTATTCAGGATACCAGCTACTACTGGAATGAGTTACGTAAAGCGGTCCGTGCTTATGCGCAGCTGCGTAAGTCTTGCCCTAGTTTGAAGTCACTTAACATTGGTGGCGGTCTGCCAATTCAGAATGGTCTAGGTGATGAGTATGACTATCCATATCTCATTCGAGAGATCGTTCGTCAAGTTCAGGACACTTGCCGCAGAGAAGGTGTTCCTCAACCTGATCTTTACAGCGAGTTCGGGAAGTTCACCGTGGGAGAAAGTGGCGCTACCCTCTTCGAAGTCATTGGGCAAAAGCAGCAAAATGACTCAGAGCTTTGGTACATGATTGACAACAGTCTCATGACTGCTTTACCAGACACTTGGGGTATTTCAGAACGCTTCATTTTACTGCCAACAGAGCAATGGGAAGGTCCTCCAGTGCGTGTCAACATCGGTGGTCTCACGTGTGATAACTCCGATTTTTATAATGCGGAGAGTCATGGAGGACAGGTGTATTTGCCAAAGTTTAATTCCAAGAAAAAGCGCCTTCGTTTAGGGTTCTTTCATACAGGTGCCTACCAAGATGCACTGAGTGGATATGGTGGCATACGTCATTGCCTTATCCCTGCGATGAAGCGTGTTTTGATCGCTCAGGATAAGGACGGAAACCTACGAGATTGGCTAGATACTCCTGAGCAGACGAGTGAGGAGATGATGAGGCTGTTGGGGTATTGAAAGGTACTAAAGAAGCTAGACCGTCTTCGCTTCGCGAGACTGTTGGAGGCTAGACAGATGTAGCATCATCAAATTACTTGAGATGTAGCTGAGAGTAGTCCAGCCTCTAGCAGCGAAGCGGTCTAACCTCTTAAGTACACTTCTAGTATTGCCACTCATCGATATACTCCAAAAACACACTCACGGTGTTTCGAGCATCATCAATAGCACGGTGCATATCTCCAACCCACTCGTAGCCTTCTGCGCGAACGGCCTTGGCCAAGCCACGAGGCTGCTTTAAGCGATTTAGTTTTTGGTACTGCTTCTTCATGTCGATACTGTGCTCAAGCCAATCCTCCTCCAGGTTGTGGAGGCGACAATCTCTACCAAACTGTTGTGCGTCGAAGGTGCCCCACGCACAGAGTAAATAATCTTCGTCATCATAGTAGCCGATGAAATCCAAGAAGTCTTCGTAAACCTCTTCAAATTTGGGCGCTTGATTCACGAGTACCTGTGAAATATTCGTCAACTCTTTACAGAATGGACTTAACATTGGGTGTACGATTGGCCTGACAAAGGTCTGGAAGGTGCCAATGTGTTCACCATGACCATTTAGCTTGTAGGCGCCAACTTCTATCGTCTCCTGTCGCAAACTTGCAGGTCGATTTGGCCAACAAGTGGCCTCTAAATCGTAGACGATGAAATTCACGTGAAGATTTTATGGCGAGTATATGGGCAGCAGCAAGCTATGGATAGCCGTACTATTATCACAGTCTAACAACAGAACTTGCGGGTTCTGGTTTTACTTGCACCCAGATTCAGCTAAACAACTATAGATGCAAGAACTTTTTATCCCTGACTTGGTGTCTTCTTACCGGTATCTCAGCCTGTGTCTCATTTTTGGTGTAGTAGGTGTTTTAGTCGCTGTGTTGGCCTTTCGGCAAAAGAATTTTCCTATCCGTCCAGTGGCTCAACTCGTTGGGATGTTCGTCGGACTGATTGGGCTCATCGGTGCCCTATTCATTCTTTGGAACAATGCACGGACTCCTACAGTCGTGGTCGCTAATACGTACATCATACTTGGCAACGATACGGTTCCGAGTTCGATGATTAAAAGGGCCTACCTAGAGACGGTATCCGATTACAACATGATGGGTGAGCCTAACACCAGTGAGATTGGAATTCTTGAACTCAGCGATGGAAGGCTTCAACTTTTCGACAGTGATGCCTATGAACTTAAGCCACTTTTTGAGGCACTTCAAAAGGTGAAAAAGTAGTTAGCTCGCGCCATCCCGTTGTTCCTCTATTGCATCAGATCGTTCCTCACGGCTCCAATCGGAATGACGGGTTTTGTAGCGTCATCCCGTTGGAAGACCTGGCGCAGACGGGCTGATCGAGGGAAAGCGGTAGCAAACCAAAGCATTTTGGAATTCCACAGCTCCGGTCGTAGTGAAACTACTCTGATGCTGCATCAACCACTTGATGCAAACTTCGATACATGCCTGACTTGATGTTTGGCAATTCATCTAAACCAACCCATTCTGCTTTCTCGATGTCTTCTTCCGTTTGCGGGACGAGTACCGCATCTGAGGTTTGCATCTGAAACCAAAACGTAGGCTTGAGTACACGTTTTCCTTTTTTGGTGCGGTAGGTATGATAGGTGGTTGGCAAAGCCTCGCCGAGATCGATTTGATGGATGCCGGTTTCTTCTTGTACTTCCCGAATAGCGGCTTCAGCGATGGTTTCTCCTTCGTCGATTTTGCCTTTTGGTAAATCCCAACTTCCACGTCGATGGATGCAGAGCAATTTATTGTCGTTCCAAACCGCCCCACCGGCTGCAGGAATCCATTTATGAAGTCCTTTAAAGGCTTCCCAGGCCTTTTCGACATCGGGACAGATTACCAGAGCACCATCTTCATAACTCCCACTTTCTAGGGTGTCGGTGAGTTGAAGAAAGAACTGTTTTTTGCCTGGATACCTTAAAGTCAGCTCCGGACGAGGTTCAATTGCCTCAGATCGTAATCTTAATGGACAATCGTTGACGTAGATCGTATACATTCGCGCAAGATGAAACAAGCCGCCAAAATAGCATCCGAACTCTTGCGCATTGAAGCTGTGCGCCTTCGCCCTGACGACCCCTTTACGTGGGCCAGCGGCATAAAGTCCCCAATCTACACCGACAATCGGGTTGCACTCGCCTATCCGAGCGTTCGTGACTTAATTCGTGACGGATTAGCTGAGTTAACCGCGCAGTATGGCAAAATAGACGCCGTTGTAGGTGTAGCCACAGCTGGTATTCCGCACGCAGCTTTAGTAGGTGACAAGCTTGGACTTCCGATGGCGTATGTGCGTTCGAGTGCAAAAAGTCACGGTAGACAGAATCGAATTGAAGGCCGCCTATCAACCGGCGACCGAGTGATTGTGATCGAGGATTTAATCAGTACAGGTGGAAGTTCGCTTGAAGCCGTAGAGGCTTTACGTGAAGCCGGTGTAGAAGTGATTGCAACACTTGCCATTTTCACCTACGGTTTCGACGCGGCCAGTGCTCGTTTTTCGGAAGCGAAATGCCCTTTACAAACACTCTCGGACTACCCTACGCTCATTGAAGTTGCCAAGCAAAATGGGAGCGTATCTGAGGCTCAATTGGCCACCTTGAGTGAGTGGAGGACGGACACGAGCAACCTACTTGCAAACCGGTAAATTCCGTACCTCAAAAGAGATTACTTTCGCGCGGTCTTAATTAAGATATTCAGCTATGGCCGATACGAGTTCAATCTTTGATAAAGAGGCGCATGCTTTCATGGTGCGTTACCTCAACCACAATAGCCCGACTGGGTTTGAAAGTTCAGGTCAAAAGTTGTGGTACGATTACATCGAGCCTCTCGTAGATGAGATGTATCTCGACAATTATGGTACAGCTTACGGAGTGATCAATCCTGGCATGGACACTAAAGTGGTCATTGAAGCGCATGCGGATGAGATCAGCTGGTTTGTTCACTACATCACTGATGATGGGTTCATTCATGTCATCCGCAATGGAGGTTCAGATCCACATATCGCACCTTCTAAGCGTGTGAAGATCTTCGGAGAGAAAGGAATTGTCCCTGGAATCTTCGGTTGGCCAGCTATACATACGCGTCGCAGCGACAGTAAGCTTACGCCAAAACTTGACACGATCTTCCTAGATGTTGGTGCCACCAGCAAAGCTGAGGTTCTTGAAAAAGGAATTGATGTAGGTGCAGTCGTAGTTTTCGACGACGACCTCATGGAACTTGGCGAAAACTTCATCGTTGGCCGTGCATTAGATAATCGTATGGGTGGTTTTGCCATCGCTCAGGTTGCGCGTTTGATCAAGGAAAACAACATCAAGTTGCCATTCAGCCTTTACATCGTGAACAGTGTTCAGGAGGAAATAGGCCTACGTGGAGCACAAATGATTGCCCATCATATCAAGCCTAATGTTGCGCTTGTTGTTGACGTTACCCACGACACGAACACGCCACACATCGATAAAAAGGTCCACGGTGATACCAAGCTTGGAGGTGGCCCGGCGGTCACTTATGCACCAGCTGTTCACACGAAGCTTCTCAACCTTGTACTAGCAGCAGCAAAAGACAATGATATTCCAATCCAGAAGCAGGCGAGTAGTCGCAGCACTGGTACAGATACCGATGCTTTTGCTTACAGTAATGCGGGCGTACCAAGTGCTTTGGTGAGTATTCCACTGCGATATATGCATACAACAGTAGAGACGGCTCACCGCGAGGATGTAGCTAACGTAGTACGTGTACTCTACCATACGTTACAATCGATTGAAGCCAAGCACAACTTCAAGTACTTCTAGGACGAGTACATTTTCGTTTTTGGAGCGCGTTGCAAATGCGCTTACGTATTCACACGTTTGGATTGGGTTGATCGCAGTTGTGCAGGTTGTCACTGCAGCTATGATTTCTCCCAACTATGAAAGTGGTGTGGTTTCTCGATATGCTGCACTAGTCTTCTTTGCGAGTATCAGTTTTTATTCCTTTCATAGACTGTACAGTTTATGGGGTCTACTTCCCAAGCTTCCGACAGTTCGATGGGAAGTTGTTTATGGACTTCAGCGTTGGCTATTTGCACTCGTTCCATTAGGTTATTTTGGTGCATTACTTTTTTTTATTTCTCTGCCCTTCGACTGGCAGTGGAGAATACTTATTCCAGCAATTTTAAGTGCGCTTTATGCGATTCCGTTCGTGAAGTGGAAACGTCTTCGAGATTTTGGATCAGCCAAGGTTATTTGGCTTTCCATGGGATGGTTATGGCTCTGCGTGATTGTACCCATGGATGCACTTGGCGACATTAACTGGTGGTTAGTCTCAGATCGGCTCTTTTTCTTGGTTGGGCATAGCCTAGCCTTCGATTGGCGAGATACGAAGCAAGATCAGATGGAAGGTGTGCTGACCTGGCCCTTGCGCCTCGGTCGTAAGCCCACAATGTGGCTCAGTATCGGTCTATTACTGCTCTCACTTGGCTTCAATACGGAGCTTACGGCTTCCACTGATTCAACATTGGCTACAGTGTCGGCACTGAGTTTTGCGGCGACAACGGTCGCTACCTTAATTGTTATTCCGTTTGCTTTCGCTAAAACCCGTCCGCACCATTTGTATTATGGGTTTTTTATTGACGGTATATTTATTCTACAAGGTTTATTAGTCGTTTTTATGCTTTATTATTGGATGTAATGACTACTAAGGTTCATACTTTATCCAGAGTGACTTGGTGAAAGTAGCTTCACTATCATCTCTTGTTTTTAAGACTACGTAGTACCATTTATTACTTGGCACGTCAACGGTGAAAATGTCTCCTTTCTTGTGACTGAGAACCGCCAACTCATACTCCTTCACCAAAGCTTTTTTTGCTACCCAGTCTAATCTTCCGGTAGGGTTACCGTCCATGTTATACTCTTTGACCAAGGAAAGAAAATCTTCATCCCGTCTCGCTAATATTTCAGACCGGATGGAATCAATC
>CALDTK010000123.1 GCA_937924035.1 uncultured Saprospiraceae bacterium
AAGGCTATTAAGGGTATCACCGAGGATCTGACTATTGTTGGTCCTCCGACGGTTATTCCTGAGACCAACACTGCGTTAGTAAAATGGATAACAGATCGGCCTGCCAGTTCAGAAGTACTATTTTCACCGACAGCACAGTTTGATGGTACGAACTTTGAGTTTTCCCAGTCGTCTACACAGGGGCAAACTACTGACCACGAAATCCGCCTCATCGGACTAAATCCCTTTGTCCAGTATAGTTTCAAGGTACTTTCAACTGACGAATTTGGTATTACTGGCGAAAGTCGAGTGTACGATTTTCAAACCAAAGCCACTGCACCGGAAATCCGCAATCTTCGTGTAGTTAAAGTTGAAGAAAACGCCGCTACTCTAGCTTGGGACACAAACGTTCCTACCAAAGCCCTAATTGATTTCCAGGACCAAACCACCGGGGCACAGAACTCTGTTGGGCGGCCAACCCTTGCTACCACTCACCAAATGCGACTTGCCGACCTGACGCTCGGTACCCGATACGTCGCTTTTGTAAACGTCGAGAACTCAGGCGGAGACCGCGTGCGTAGTCAGCCGATTCAGTTCATTACAGTTCGTGACGTACAGCCACCAATCATCACTAACGTAACTAACGATTCGACCTTGTTCCCTGGTAGCGAATCGCGTATTCAAACGATTGTTGAATGGGTCACCGACGAACCAGCTAGCTGTATCATGACGTATGAAGAAGGAGCCTCTGGTGCGTCTGAGCAATTCGAAATCGAGAAAGAGTTGGTCGAATACAACACTACACATGTCGAGGTAATAATCGACTTCGCTCCAGCAACTGTATACACTTTCTGGCTAAATTGTTTTGACGAAGCGAGTAACCAAGTTCAGAGTGAAAAGTTCGTACTGTTCACTCCGATCCAAGAAAAGAACATCATCGACTTGATTATCGAGAACTTTGAATCGACGTTTGGTTGGGTTAATAAGATTGGCGCATAGTTTATGGCGAAGCCTCTTATCGTAGCGCGTGATCTATCGATCATCTATAACCAAGGAAAAAGCAATGAATTCAAGGCTCTTTCTGGTGTGAACACTGATATCTTCGAAGGTGAATACATCATTCTTTTTGGTCCGTCTGGGTGTGGTAAATCCACGCTCATGTATTCGATCCAGGGGTCACTACCGCCAGGTGAAGGCACTTTGTTGGTAAAAGGGGATGACGTTTATTCTTACCCTCCATCTGAGCGAGTTTACTTCCAGCGCCACGTGATGGGTATTATTTTCCAGTCCTTCAACCTCATTATGTCGTTGTCTGTTCTCGACAATGTGGCTTTGCCGATGATTTTTTGTGATGCTGACAAAACTACCAGAGATCGCCGGGCCCAGTCTCTGCTTGATCGCTTTGGTGTAGGTCACGTCTCAGGCAAAATTCCCGCTATGCTTTCTGGAGGTCAGCAGCAGCGTGTATCGGTGTCGCGCAGCATGGTTAACGATCCCAAGATTCTTCTGGCCGACGAGCCGACTGGTAACCTCGACTCGGTGTCTACCCAGCAGGTGATGGACAAGATTGACGAAATTAACACGTTCGACCGACGAACTATTATTATGGTGTCACATAACGCGGCTCACCTTAGTTACGCCCACCGCGTGTATTACCTCAAAGACGGAAAAATCCTACGTGAAGTGGTTAACCCACAACGAAAACAGATCAAACCTGTTCGTGAAGGTGAGACTATTGTGACTGAGCTAGAACAGCTGGCACGCTTGTATCCATATGACTCTGTGGAAACTTGGCGAGTTAAAAGTATGATCAACTTTTTGACACAAGACTACACTTTTTCACAAATTGCCAGACTGGAGCACGCCGTTGGTTTGTTCATCGAAGGTAAAATCAATCGGGATTCTTTCATTAAAAGCCTTATGCAGCCAAGCGAAAGAGGGGGAGTGGAGGTTCCAGAAGACGAAGCAAAGCGTATGGCAAAAGTGGCAGAAAGAATCATCAAAAACTCTGATGATATTCGCCGTTTCCGAGCGCGGAAAGACAATGACGCGATTTTCTTCTCGCAAGACAAGTTAGCCGAGCGCATGAGTGAACACTTGGCAAATCACCACAGAATCAAGCTCAGTAAACAGCAAAACGAAAACATGACCGAGTTGATTGCTGATCGTGTAACTGGCGTAGCTAACGATGAAGAGTTCAACAGTAGGTTAATGAAAGGGATCAGGTCCAAAGGATTAGCGCTTTCAGAAAACGAAGCCGACGATATGACCAGATATTTCGAAAAAATTATTGCCCAAGGAGTAGACGTAAGCTACAAACTGTAATATGCGAGTTCAAGACCTAGCGCAACTATCCACTCGAATGTTTAAAACCAACCCGTTGCGTACATGGTTGACGATTTTGGGTATGGGTGTAGGAACTGGTGCAGTGGTTATTTTGGTGGGTCTAGGGTTTGGTTTGCAGCAAATTATCTTAGAGCAGATTGTATTTGGTGACTCTTTGTTGTCATTAGGTGTTTCTGCTACAGGCGCACAAGGTCTTACCCTTACACCTGAAATTGTTCAAAAATTTGAAGCAAACGAGGCTGTGGTTGATGCAGCGCCGCTGGCGCGATTCCCAGCTTTGGTCACATACAAAGGCCTGACAGGTAACGTTTTTGTTCAAGGTGCCGAGCCAGCCTATCTGCGATATGCCGGTATTACCCCTAGTGCCGGAGAGGCTTTTGTAGAAGAAGATATCAATGACGCTTCGTCGATCATGCTTTCACCGGCGGTGCTTAAACTATTTGGAATTGAAGACGAAGATGCCGAATCTTTTATTGGAGAAAGAGTGTCTTTTCGTCTACTGGTACCGGCGGATGACGGAACTGATTTGGTCAACGAGATTATTCTGGACAAAGAATACATAGTAAAAGGTATCACCAAAGAAGAGGGCGTTCTTAACGCATTGATGATGTTGCCAGAGTTGCGTGAATACGTAGGCATCGACGAATATGAAAGAGTGCAGGTTAATGTTGTGGACAACGAAAATCTACCCTTGGTGGAAGCTTGGCTAGTTGAAGAAGGTTACCGTGTGACCGCTTTATCAAAAACTGTTGAGCAAGCAACGCAGATCTTCAAAGGTATTCAGGCTGTTTTGGCCACATTTGGAGGAATTGCACTTATTGTGTCAGCCATCGGTATGTTCAACACCATGACTGTTACCTTGCTAGAGCGGACCAAAGAAATCGGTATCATGCGTACAATTGGCGCCTCTCCAAACGACGTGAAGTATCTCTTTGTTTCAGAATCAATCGTTGTAGGTTTCCTAGGGGGAGTGACTGGTATTTTGATGGGAGTTATATTGGGGGTAACGGTTAACCTGTTCCTCAACTTTATTGCGGGTCAGTATGGTGGACAGGCAGTTTCATTATTTGCTTTTCCTTTGGACTTCCTAGCTTTCATTGCTATATTCTCAGCTGCCGTTGGGTACCTAACAGGAATATTTCCCGCAAGACGAGCTTCTACTTTGAACCCACTGGATGCGATTAGGTACGAATAACCAATGTAAATCCTGTGTATTAGCTGTGTATAACCTGTGATTTACCTAGTTAATAACGTTACAATAAGTAGGAAAATTAGTAATATTTTATACGTATGTCGTACAACTTAGATGAATTGCCACGTTTTGCCAAAACAGCCGGAAGAATATCGATTCTTTCTGCCGTAGTAGGAGTTTGTGTTTTCATGTTTGCCTTGATGGTGGATGTGGGTAACCAAGAATTACAGCGAGTGTCGGCGCAAACCGCTACCACCAGTTTGACTGTTTTGAACACTCCTCCAACTTTTGTTGTTCAGCCTTTTGAAATCGGAGGGTCTTCAACTTCAACTCCCACTAACTCTGGTGAGGAAATTCAATGGACAGCAGTTGGTAGCGACGCCAACGGGGCTGACTACTATTTATTGATATGTAGCACCAACGCTTCGCCTACACCACAGATCGGGGCGGCGCCAACTTGTGGTGGAGGAGTTCAGTGGGGAGTATCCACAGCGACACCATCTGACACAGTAGCACTAGTTTCAACAACCACAGTTGAGCTTGCTGACGATCCTGGTACACAATTCTCAGAATCAAACGACTGGTTCGCTTGGGTTTGTGATGGTGATTTGGTACAACCTGAATGTACAACTATAGCAACACAAGGTACGACTACCGATGATACAGCTCCTCCTTTCCACATGAACAGCCGACCAGTTCTAACTGACTTCTACAACGATGGACCGGTTGATCCAGGAGCTACTCTAAACTTCTTCTCTACTTCGACTGACCCTGACATTGTGGATGCTTCCGACACACTAACACTTGTAGTTTGTCAGCAAGCTATCGACTACAGCACTACTACTAACAGCTGTGTTGCGAACTCCCTTGGAAGTTCAACCTTCAACGGCATAATTAACGCCACCTCTTCTTATGCAGTTAGTTCGCCGGTCCGTGACGGAACATACCCCGCAGTCGGTTTCTTGGTTGACGAACATGGACACGAAGCATCTGCTCCAATTGTTGGTTCTTTTGACATCAACAACGTTGCTCCAACGATTCTGGGGGCTAACATTAACCTTAACGGTGGTGCTGATATAGCACTGACTGTTCCTGGTGATCAGACCCCTGGCTTCTCGCTTGACTTCACTGCGTCTGATGGAAACAGCTGCATTAACAGTTCAGGTGCCACATCTAGTGAAATTGTTGGCTTTGAAGTATCTGTATATCGTTCAGGTATAGGGACAACCAGCTGTAACTCAGGTACTCCTGATTACGACCCAAACAATTGTTACACCAGCGGAGTTGCAACTTCTACTTGGAATCTGACATGTACAGCCTCTACAACTAGCTGTACTGGGATCACTGATGACACGCAAGAGTTTAACTGTACATTCCCACTTTGGTTTGTCGCTGACGCAACTGATAACGGATCTGTCGCTTCACCGTTTGAGGCAGAAAACTGGCTTGCAGCAGTAGCTCCTAGTGATGACAACTTTGCAACTAGTAGTCTAGTGGCTTCAAACATCGGTGTCGAAGTACTTCAATTTGCAGCCCTTGACCTTGCAACAGCTGAAATTCCTTACGGCGCACTCGCTCCAGGTGATGGATATACATTGCTAGGTGGCGACGCGGGCACGACTACTTCTGAAATAATTAACATCGGAAATACCGGTATTGACCAAGAAGTAAGAGGTGAATCAATGTGTCCAAACTTCAGTGTCGGAACACCTTGTGGAGGAGCTTCCTCTTCGACGATAGACTCCACTTACCAGGAGTTCTCTGACACAACTGTTGCATATAATACAACTGGACTTGTATTGTCATCAACTACAAACCAAGAACTTGAACTTGATGTTCTGAAGTCAACAACAACGGCTACCACAACAGCATCTAGGGGAACAACTTACTGGGGTATCTATGTTCCTGGTGGCGCTGACCCGACTCCGATTACAGTAGCTGGTAGCTACGAAGGATTGAACACATTTACAGCCGTTATTGCAGAAGCTGTTGACTGGTAGTTCACGCACCTAAACATGTTTTTCAACAACCACTGTTATCCAGCAGTGGTTGTTGCGTTTTAAGGTCATATTAACGATAATAGATACACTGTCATGATTTTATCGAAGCGGAAGAGTTGGCTTTTTTTGGTGTTTACCTTTGTCGCTTTTCTTGCGCTTGAAATTAGTGTAGTTCAAGCGGGCTTCGGTATTACTCCTCCGTACGTGCGCAACACTAGCTTGACCAGAAACTCCATTTACGAACAACAGATTCTATTGGTCCGAAGCGATCCGTCTGATGAGCAGAAGGCAGAGATAACCATTGATGCCCCTGACCTCGAAGGTTGGCTTCAGATTGCTGAAGGCGAAGAGATCATACTACCTGCCGGTGTTCAAAAAGTGCCGATGACGGTTCGTGTCAGCGTTCCGCCTGACGCAGGATTTACCGAGTATGGAGGTGCCATTAGAATCAGAACTGTGCCATCCGACGGGGTTGTTACACAGGGTGCAGTTAACATTTCATTAGGAGCGCGGGTCGATATAAATCTTTCCGTTATAGATAAAAAGATTGAAGATTTTAGAGTCAGAAAAATTTCTGTATCGGATCTGAACGAAGGTTCCAAACTTGCTTGGTTGTTCTTCCCTGGAAAAATCGTTTTCGACATGTTGATAGAGAACACTGGTAACGTAGAAATCTCACCTTCAGATGTTGAGTTCAGAATTTATGAT
>CALDTK010000124.1 GCA_937924035.1 uncultured Saprospiraceae bacterium
CTCGCCACTTTCGGGCCCTTTGGGGTCGGCATTACTCTTTACTTCATATTCTCCATACCAGTCCCAAACCCATTCACTAGCGTTACCACCAAAACCAAACAGTTTCCATGGGTTCTCCAGTCGATTTTCTACCGGTGATAAATAACGGTGTTTATCATCACACGAGAATACATCGACGCCTTTATGAACAGTATTTAAGGTCTGATCTGCCACATTCGCATAATCACAAGCATTTTCTTCTATGTCAGTGCCAACATAAACTGTATTAGTTCCCCCGCGCGCTGCATATTCCCATTCCGCTTCAGTCGGTAAGCGGTAACCATCAGTTTCCGGCTCAGCCCAGGTCACATTGTCTCCCTCAAGCTGATAAGCAGAATCAAGACCTTCCAATTCAGACAATGCATTGGCGTAGCGCACCGCGTCGAGCCAGCTAATACAAACGACCGGTAAGTTGTCACCCTGCCCGGCATCTTCAATATCTGAATTACAATTGGCAGTCGGTATCTGACCTGTCACAGCCTGGTACTGTTGCTGTGTCACTTCAGTACGAGAAATTAAAAATGGCCTGGTTAACTCAACTTCATGCAAAGTTTCATCCGAGTCACGATTTGCTTCACTGTCAGGCCTTCCCATTTCAAATCTACCTGCAGGTAATACCACCATCTCGGGCCGTAATTGGGGGATCACAGCGTCTTCCGATGGGTTATAGGCTCGCCAGACTGTTACTGCCAAAGGCATTAAAAGACTGACAGCTATAGTGGATAAGCCTGCAACCCTTAGTAACGACGGTTTGAATTCTATAGTAGGTAGAAATGCCATTAGTAACGCGCCAAAGGCGCGACCGCGCACCACACTTGCGTGCCGCGGCGGTCGCTATTTGCTTCGGCCTTTGTCACTGACCACGAATCACTTCGTTGCCCGCAACGCAGACTCGGGACTCCGGTCTGGTCAACACCTGGGGACAGGCGGTGAATCCGTAAACGCACTGCATCAGCCCTATCGACTGTCAGCCCACCCTTAAAAGTGAAACACTGACCGCCGGTGTTCAGCTCGATAGACGAAAACCAAGGTTGTCGTTGCGCTTCGATGGCTGGTTCCTGTTGCGGTTGGCCACGCGCGCGTTGCGCGGGTCGTTCCTGAAAGAGCCGCCGCGAATGACACGGTTCTCGCCACTTTCGACCGAAGCCCCATTCGCCATATTGGCCTGCCAGATAATCACGCCTTAAACGATACGTGTCAAATTGACTTATGTGCGCATACTGGCTGGTTAAAGAAGCTGCGGCCTGAATATCATCGATCTTTCCATCAGAAAGCTGGCGCTTAATCAGTCGGTGCTGCCGTCGAAAACGCCGCCAGCGATCTGCGGCAAGCCTGATGGTGCCGGGGTAAACACGGAAACCAAGAAACAGAACCCCACAGTGCACAGGCACAATACCACTGACTCTATTGTTTAGTTGCAACCCCAATTTTTGCGAAAGAAAAACCGGTAGTTCCTGTGTCATTTCCCGAAGTGCCTGCTTTTCACCAAACACCAGGAAGTCATCCATGTAGCGCAATGATTTTCCAAAACCTTGTTCATCTGTTAACCAGTGATCCAGTGCACCAAGATAAAAGTTAGCGAGGTGCTGTGACACCAATGACCCAATTGCCAATCCACGGCCATTAGTTCCTGCCGCAAGTACAACACGCTCAATGCGATCACACAGAGGATCATCGTGAGCATGGCGACGCAGCATGGACAACAAACGATTATGCGGTACGCTATAGAAAAACTTGCTGATGTCTCCCTTGAACACTGCGGTGTGGCGACGGGCAAAGCGTTGTGCGGTTTGCAAAGCCCTATGCTGCCCGCGGCTTTTACGACACGCGTAACTGTGGTGGATGGAATAGCGTTCGAACATACTTTCCAGTTCGGCGCATAATGCGTGGTGCACTACCCGATCAGAAAAAGGCGCTACTGTAATATGACGGGGTTTCGGATCTCTGATTGTAAATTGTTTTGCAACGCCCGGTTGCCACGCTGCCGGATCTTCCATTGGCAAGCGCAGTGCTTGTCCAAGAATCAGGCATTCACGCTCCGCATCCATTAGAAATCGTGCGACATCGGGCTGCTGTCGTCTGCCTTTCGCAGCTCGCTGCGTTGCTGCCAACAGTGACGACAACGAAGTGGCTTTTATTAGTGCCGTCATGATTGTGTTGCCTGCTGCTGGCGAAGCCAGCCACCTACCATGCGACCGGCAACATCAATTTGCGCGCAAGCATAACTAAACGACTTGTTGTCAATGGCGCGCCGTTGATTGGCAAGACGCAACAGCAATCGCAGTGTCTCAAGATCACGATTAACAGCAGTCAGCAACGGCACCCGATTACGGTTATAGCGTGCTTCAACAATTCGCTCAAAGATATCAATAGCGCGATTGTCAATCCGGTTACTTAACGTGAAGCGCATTCTTTTTGGAAAACCCTCGGTGCGGTCTAAGAGCCAACCTAAAAACTCTTCCCAGTGCACAAAGAGCGTTGGTATTTCTATTTTAGCCATGCTCCGCCGCCGCCTCAGTAGTCGGTGCTGTTTGTGACATTTCAGCCTTCAAACTGTCAGCAATTATTTTTAGTATGTCGGCGCCGTAGCGTCCTGCTTTGGCGTCACCAACACCATTAATTGCGGTTAGCTCGGTCTTTGACCTTGGTCTGCGACGCGCCAACTGGGCCAGATCCCGATTATTTAGCACCACATATACCGGAACGCCATCCGCTTGTGCTCGACCTTTGCGCCAGTCACTGAGACGATCGTAGATCCGTCTGTCTTCAGGGGCGAGCTCATCCGCCGGATGAGTTTTTTGCTTGTTGTTTCGGCGATCCCGGTCGTTTGCCGTCAGCTGCTTGCGATGATGCACAATAAGCAGCAGATGCGGTAAACCGTCTACCTGAAAAAAATGCTCCACGACACTGAGAATCTCACCACTGATTTTCTCAAGCGGTGACTCTGGAAACGCGCGCGTATGAAGATCAAACGCTACGGTGATCAGGCTCATGTCCATACTTACCTCCGTGATTTATAGGCACTTTGATACTTTTCACAAAATCGCACCTCTATGCAACCGGAAAAGCGCAAGAGGGCTAAAGAGAAGAGGATAATGACCTCGATAGACGAAAACCAAGGTCGTCGAAGCGCCTCGATGGCTGGGCCCAGCCGCGGGAGGCCACGCGCGCGCTGCGCGGGTCGATCCCGAAAGAGCCGCCGCGAATGACACGGCTCACGCCACGTGGGTCATCAATCCATGCTGTACCATCCTTTGGGGCTGCGTCATAAGTGTTGTGCCAGTCGTCCTGCACCCATTCCCAAACATTGCCTGACATGTCGCACAACCCTGCGCTGGTATTGCCTGCGGGTTTTGAACAAACGGGCAACGGTTCCGAATCGACGCAATCACTCGTATTAGCAAGAGAGCAGCTAGGAACCGCATCACCCCAGGGATACTCCTGCTCTTTGCCGGAATCACTTGCTGCATATTCCCATTCAGCCTCGGTTGGCAACCGCACATCGGGCAAAACACTGCTGACAAATTCAGCATAGCGATTCGCATCTTCCCAGGACACACAATTTACCGGCAGCTTTAATACTGACAACTCATCTTGAGCGACCTTCTGGCCTTCAAGTAACTCGCGCACTCGTTCTGTGCCAGGCCAACTGCAATAAGCACCATCTGTCTCAGGCTCCTTACATCCGCCTTTCTGAATAACGCATTCAGCGTACTGGCGAACCGTGACTTCAGTCTTAGATATTTCAAAAGATTGAAGCGTGACGTGATGAGTGTCGCCCGATCCCATCGAAAACTCACCACCTGATAACGCCACCATTTGCGGCACCCAATCTGCCAACGCTGGTTGATTTTCGGTAGGATCAAGCGACAGGTAATACGTCGGCGGCAATAGTGTTGGTCTAACCGCGGTTCTTTTTTCCAATTGCGGTGTAATTAAATTCGCACCCAACCAGGTTATTGCTGCAAGTGCCGGTAACACTATACCCATCGTTCCAATCGCCGGCAGCCACAGTTTCATGTCACGCAAAAACAGCTCACGCAGAGCCACGCCTTCTGCGATGCCCTGTACACGACGCATGGTTTCGGTGGTAGCGTTTCCCCATCGATTTGTATTCTTTTCACTGCGCTTTCGTTCTGCCTCAATCCACTTTAGTGCCTCACGGGCGATTGGCGAATTCTCGATATCTGACAGCAATTCCAGAGCACGATTGGGCTGCAGTATTGACTGGTGCATTTTGCGCTTGAATAACCACCACTCACGCAATAAGGTATTTTCCGGTGGTGTATTACCTAGCTGTTTGAGCAATAGTTGTCTGGCACGTTTCTCAAAATCTGCCGGATAATGCAACGTTCCTTTTTTCACATGCTGCAGATACTCGCTAAGCCATTTATCCTGCAATTCAGCCGGTATGTTCAACACAGACCCACCGCGTGCTTCGGGATCATCCACTTGCTGTGCCGTCCACTGTCGCAATTGCGCAACGTCCTGTTGCCTGGCAAATACACGATGAATTTCAGGGAATTCACAACGAATCGCATCGAGTTGATCCCAGCCCGGATCAGGCACCAGACAAGCGGCCAACCCCCACAAACGCAGTGCAACTTCTACACGCGAGGGGTCTGTTACTTCACTCAGACCACAATTGGTAAAACGCGGAGGCTGGGTCTGCCCGTTGGAAGCCAGCCATATAGCGGCAGTCGTTAAGCCTTCACCGGTCAGCGGGAATCTTTTCAGGCCAGTACTAAGCAGCGTTTGGATTTCGTGCTGCCGATGTCGAGGACGCTGTTCAAGAGGAAACGGGTCAGGATCAATCCAGGCATTCAACGGCCAGGCTTTTAATACCGATAACCAGCCTGCATGCGACTGACTCATCGAGTCGGCAATCAATGCCCGGGAAAAAATCAACAGAGGCATACCTTCAGTTTGTCTCGCAAGCAAATGTAATTCTATTGGCTGGCCAGTTTTTGGATCACGTACCTGTTGGGGTGTCATTGAAAAATGCAGTATCAACAGGCGCACGCCCTGCTGCTTCCATAAAGCGACAATTCGATTGAAGCCACCTAGCCAGGGGTGATCACCCCGTTCTACATCTATAAGCAATAACACAGTATGACGACGATCAGAATTCGCCATCACAGGGGTAAACTGACCACCAGCCGCCAGACTTTTTGCGATTGTGGGTTTTGCAGCCAGGCGTCTGCCTGGTTCACTTCGATATAGTCGACCCAGCAATGTCGCGCTGTCCGCAATTGCTGCAACAGGTACCGGTACAGGTTGCGGTACGTGGTATTCAATAGACATGCGCTGACCGGTACTCGCCAGTTCTTCTTCAAGTTTCTCACGTTTGTGATCTGAATCGCGTTGGGTTTCCTTTGCCTGTTGCTGCAATCGACCTGGAGGTAGGCCGGCAACTTGTAAAAGGCGATGACCGAATAGAAAAACAAGTGCCGCAAGTCCCGCGATCAAAGCTTGCAGCACAGTAGACAACGGAGCTGACGGTGCCGCGGACTGAATTTCTTTTTGCGCTACCAACGATAACAGTTTGGCCGACAGGTTTGGGTCCGGCGGCGTTGTTACTCCCGAACTTTCACCACTAATATCAGGCTCATTAGCATTGGGTGCCACCACTGAAAATTGCAACATCAGACCGATCACAAACATCATCATAGCCACTAATAAAATGACCCGGGGCGCATCAAAAACAATTTGCAAGAGCTGCCTAAAAGCATAAACAACAGCATTACGGGTCCGCAAAATTAAACCCATTTTTCTATCAGCTGCTTCAAAACCAATAGTTGCTTTCAGTGCATGATTCCGGGCTTGACCGTAGGATTCAGTAGCGAAATCAGACGTAGAAAAAAACTCGTCAAAAATCGCTGATATTGAAGCCCACTCTGCATTGTCTCTTGCTAACAGCGAGGTAAGTGCAGCACGCAATTCAGCATTGGTTGCGTGCTGAAATTCTGCAAGCAAATTCTCTGCTGCGCTGTATTCCCGCGGACCCAGCCGACAGACTTCCTGATCGATACGTGTGAGAAGCGCAGTGAGTGGCAGCGACTTCGGATTATCAATCAACGATGCCAAGAGCTTCCCGGTCTTCACGCAACTTTATCAAACAGCACAGGCCTGGCAGATCAGACCAACTGACCCTTGATTTGTCTTGTATAGATCGCTCGATCACTTCCAGTTTTTTTTCTGAATCTTCGTAGCATAAAACCTCTGCCCAGTTAATCAGCTCTGATGTCGCAGGTTTTTTAGTGATGTTCGACACCCCTCGCATGTGCTGGAATATGGTCAGGGTACGTTGCAGAAAAAGTGGCTGCTGGTTTGGAAACCGGGCTTCAAGAATTTTTAGTAACTGCGATTCGTCAGGGAAACGTATATGAAAAAAAATGCAGCGCCGCAGAAACGGATCTGGTAATTGCCGCTCGACATTACTGGTGATAACAATAAAAGGTTTTCGTACGTTATCTGGCCGATTCATCACCTTTTTATAGGTGAGGGGATCATCAATGTTAATTGGCATTTCACAGGATACTGCTGATTGATTTAGCTCAGATATTTCAAAACTTCCCTGTTCCAGTTCCCGTAATAAATCATTGGGTAAATCCCGTGGTGCTTTATCAATTTCATCAATCAGTACTACCGGTGGATCAGTCGAACACAAACCCTTTCCTAACGCATTAAGTTGTAGATATTCGCGAATATCCGCCGGCGCGGCATCGGGATCAATCTGTGCTTCACCAAAGCGCCGTATAGAGTCATAACTGTATAGAAGATCCTGTGCAACAGTATCACTGCGCACATAGGCTTCTTCAAGTCTGCCGTCGGTCAACTGGCTTGCAGCAGCGAACGCAAAGTCTGTTTTACCACAACCTGCCTCACCAGTAAGAAGCAGTGGCATTTGCAGCGCCAGTGCTGCATTGGCTGCTGCGATTAAGTCGTCGTCGGCCAGGTATTCGATATTGTTACGACCGGTCAATCCCCTGTTTTGCAATTTCTGATAATCGGCTTTATGGTGTTTCTCCATGATGTTCCCTTGTTAGTGAATCTGCTCGTTGAGAAGATCTGCCAGATCGCGAAATGTCATTGTATCTTTATCAAGTGATTCATACAGATTTTCCATTTTCTGAATCAATTCGAAAGATGGAGACGGATCGAGTTTATCCAGATAGGTTTGAATGTGAGACCATTCCACCTGCGAAACACGTGGTAGCCGGATGTACTGCACCGGAGCTTCCTGATAAGCGCTCTTCAATTTTATATGATACCGCTCCACCCAATCTTCACCAAAGTCATACTCAATTGTGAGTAACACTCTTAGCGGATACTTTACCACCGGACTAGAAGTGACGCCTTTCATGATGGTGAGTATTCGATTTTCGAAAAAACGTTCAAATGCCTGCATTTCAGTTTCGTCAGAAAAATCTGTTGATTTCACTGGCCGTCGACAAAATACCAGTAGCACGGGTGATCTACGCAGTTTTGCAGTCAGGATTTCGGTTACTGTACCGCTTTCATTTAGCGCACTGCCTATATGATTTTCCCACGCTGCGGGGCTTGCGGGTATCACGAATCTGTCTTTTAATGGTATTTCTATTAACTCACTCGGGGTGCTATTTTCATAAGACAGGTAGTACCATAGCCGGGCAATGAAATATTCCAGGTTCTCACGTTTTTCGCCGTGGAGTAGCAACAACGCATCTTTGTCGTTACTCATAGCTTCGATCAATCCAGTCCATTGCTCTGAACGATCAAGTTTCAACGCACCAGCAAAAAGCCCGAGTACGGTATTTGGTGCGCTGTGCTGAATAAGCCGTTGTTCAGCATCAGCCGTTGAGGGCGGCTGTGCATTGTTAACTAACCCCACCAAGTGATCACGCAAAAGCGCCTCGAACTGTATGGCAAACTCGTCTGGCGTCTCGTATGAATTTATACCGCCTTTGATAGACTTATCGGGGTTTTCTAGCTCTTCCAGAAATTTATTGACTGATTGCCACTGGAATTTTTTATCATCAGCATCTGGATCGTCAATCTGTACTGAAGGGACTTCTTCACGACGATATATCCAGACAGCGCTTTGGCTATTTTTACGCGTACCAGCTACTGCATCCAGATATTCCCACTCTGTTCCTGATCGATATCTAGTGCCATCTGTTTTCAAATACGATTCTGGTAACACGGTACCAATTCTCGACCACAAAATAACAATCGTCAGATCGCATTCTGACGGCTTGGGCAATCCTTTTTCGATTGCTTCCTGCGGAGTCATTGTGGCATCCATCGCAACCGCCATACCGGGTTGATCCCAGGCGACGGCCTGTATCGCCAGTTCATCTCGAAATGCGCGCTCGCTTGCCACACGGCTAATGATCTCGCGGGCAATTTCACGTTCCTCTGACACATCACCGGGAGAGGCTATAAATATTCTAAATTTACGCATACTTGACAATTCCATTTCACACATTAACTCGAATAAATGAACAAACCGAGACTACTCCGATAATACCGAAAAACTCCAATGGCAAAACCACTACCCCATGAACCTCACCTCAATAGCCCGACGGGTGCGACACCGAACCAAGTATCTGCAATCGCCAATAGTTCCGTAGTCTAAATAGGGTATTGCATCTTGCGTTTTACATCCCACTACTGGCTCTTATACATCGCACTGATCAAGAAAACGTAGAACACGACATCTCCTGACATGGTCCATCTATCGTTGGCGGAGTCATTGGCATCATATTATGCAAAGAGGTAGCTGGGTGTACGACGCTGGTCCGCGAAATTACATGATACGTTCTATAAGCACTTTCGGCCTTTCATTGATAGCGAGTGGTTGATGGTGCCATTCGGAATTCAATTAACGAATGATTGCGGGCAATACTGCAGCGTATGGCAAGGAATAGAGAACACCTCTGACGCTCGGGCTTGTTTAATAATAACTAAAGCCTGGATGCTACCGTACTGAATATAGAATGTTTAAGGTAAATTCGAGTTGGTGAAGTGTGTATATTCTATAGTCATCTATCAAAAATGTGAAAGTCAATAGCCCATTTAGAGAATTGATTTAGTCTTGCAGAGAAGCACACTGAATCTCAACAGAGGTGCTGCACTGAAACGTGGCAGCACTAGCCGGGAATACCTATTTCTATTAGCTTTGCATTAACAATGCACTTGCATCTTTCTCCTGCAATGGTGACTTGATGAGCGATAGTTAAAATTGATATGGTTAAGATATAGCTTCAAACATGCAGCATTAACATTTATGGCGATGTCCGAATAAACATCCAGTTATAAATACTGGTGATTGTGAGAGGAATTGACATGGTTAAGAACGCCTACAAAATGCAAAGGGCCACTGACCTTATCGTAAGTAGTCGTCGCCGGCGCATTAACGCGCGCATTGTTACGTTGATTGCCTGTCTAACATTCACTCTTTCTGAATCGGTCATCGCCAGTTCGATATCAAAAATACATCAGGCATGGAACGATAACAACGTGCAAGATGTAATCGAATTGCGTGAAGTTCTTGACGAAAATACTGATCCCAATAGCGAATTTATGGCCGACTATATGGTTGCGACGGCTCAATGTAGCTCGCCCGACCCTTCACGGCAACGAGCAGGGCTTGCACTACTACGTGGCTTATTGGGTGTTTATCCTGATTTAAAAAATGCTGAGATTGGATCCGTTTATGTTGCTATACAACGGTGCCAACGCGTGGTGGCCGGATTGATTAAACACAACAGCAATCAATCGGCTGATCAGAGTTGGATTGATCCAAAGGGTTTAGTCGCCATGATAGAGGCTTTCGAAGTTGCTACTGAGCCTGGTAGTAACGACCTTTCAGATTCTGATCGGGGCCCAGGTACATCGCCAAACCCTAACATCGATGCCGAAGGCACTTTAGGCACCTATTCCGATGCTGCGGTATGCCCATCGCCATGCGACACGGACGACGTGGACATTACAGTGGACTACCAAAAGAGGGAACAACTACCTTTCGACTACCTTTCAAAATTAGGCCAGCTGATTTCGAACCACGGGGAAAATTCACTGATGGTAAGCAACCACTTCGTTAGTAGCATTGGTACTGAACAAGGCATCACTGCTCCAGTATCCGACACCATGATTCCGATGGAGGCGGCTGACATTTCGGCTACAACCATGTTAGAGCAACAAGGTACACAAGCCGCACTCTTCAGTTTAAACATAAGTACGGTAAGCCCGTCTGACACCACCATTGTTGTGATTGAACCACCTTCAATTGGTTCAGCACTGTACATAACACCTGTAACTCCCAACACACACCTTGATGTTACTAACCTGCGACCCAATCTCCCTGCAATTCAGCCCGAAATTACCATTCTTCGACCCCCGCCAGGCATTGTTATTGACCAACCTGTTTTATTACCACAAATCAACACAATCGACTGACCTCAGCGTGCCTTGATTATGCATCAGCCCGTCTATTTACAAATATTCAAGTTGCTATGTAGGCAATTCGGCATTTTTTCTGCAGCCGCAATACTGACATTTGGACTACCAGTATCCAGTGTTTTCGCCCAGACGGATGATACAACTTATTACTATCTAAGCAGGGCTATCAACAGCCTAACAAACAATAATTACACTGCTGCAGAAAAGCATTTTATTTCCGCACGCGATGCTGACGGCAATTCAGCTGATATCAATCTTAAGATTGCCGAGCTTTATATCGGGTACGCTGCCAGCGAACATAGCAAGGCCCTGCCTTTTCTTAGAACTGCACTGGAACAGAACCCTACGTTGGATCGCGCGCAGTTATTGATGGGACAAGTGCATTTTCTGATGAACAATTACACAGAGACTATCAAAGCACTCGAAAAAATAGATAACGACTCCGAATATCATGGAAATGCCAGCTACTATCTTGGCATCGTTAGTTATCGGCAGGCCAGGTTTCGAAGTGCACTAACTTACATAGGGGCAGTTGTGGATAATCCAGACCTTCCAGCGCTACATGAATCTGCAAAAAACTATATTGATGCGATTGGACATGCGACAAAACCCTGGAACAGCTTCGCAGTAGCTACAGTTCGCCACGACAGTACACCGCAACTGGAGTTTAGCGACGAGCTAGCCAACACTGCCAGCACAACGGGAAAGCATGACAATGCACTTCTCTTTCAGGGACAAAGCAGTATCACACTGTTGCAGAACGACTATCGAAAGCTATCGACTAGCTACCTACTTTACGATATGGACTATAGAGAGCTAGACAGCCTTGATCAACAGGGCCATATCCTTGGTCTTGATGCTGTTTTCTTCGGTCGAGTGATTACGACGGGGGTTTTGTTGAATTTTGAGCATTGGATTGTGAACGGTGATAGATATCAACAGATAAAAAGAATTTCAACATCATTATCTAACAAATTGACGGCCTCTTCTAAGACAGAGTGGGGTTATCAGTACAGCCATGTTGAGAGAGACGATATTCCTTCCCGTTCTGGCCCGAAGCACAAGTTGTCCCTCAATCACACGATCGAGCCACCACACAGTTGGCGTGTGAGTATGGCTTTTAACAGAGAATTCCAGGATACCAAAGAAGCACTCAAATCAAGAAGAAATGAAATCAGTGTAGATATCTTTCCACCAACGTTCCGAGAGTTGCAGTTCCAACTAGGCGGTCGCTACAGTGACACTCGTTTTTCTGGCATAAGCGCAACAGGTCATCGCGACAATGAAAAAAAAGGCTCGGCCAGGTTAGCTGCGTCAAGGGTAATTGGAAAAAATGTCCGCTTACACTTAAGTGCCACTCACGAAGATACCAGCAGTGATGCTGCCGATTATAACTACTCCCGCCAACACACAGATGTTGGCATTGTTCTAACCTTCTAGTTTATGAGATTAGTGTAGTACTACATCTTATCACCCACCGCTTTTGCCAATCGAAAGCCCAAGTCGTCATTCGAGTAGCTCTGTGTCTGAAAGTCACGGTAGGCTGCACGTATAGTGATTGGATTACTGCTCCAGTTGCCGCCGCGAACTGCGCGCTTGCATTTTGAAGCCTCAGCTTTCTGATAGGCCGTTCCATCTTTAGGCATGCCTACGTACGAATCTGTATAGCAGTCCTGCACCCATTCGGAGACGTTGCCGAGCATTTGGACGATCCCTAAAGGATTCGGTTTATAGTCAGTCGAGTTGACTGGCGCACTGAAAGCATGATGGTCCGCGCAAGGAAACGGGTACCAGCGGCTTACTTGACGATAGCTTGCAACGATTTCATCACGATGTGCCTCGTCATAGACATTCGCATAATCACAGGCCGCATCGAATGTACCATTCATTGATTCCCAGAATCGCGGCGCGCTGGTGTCAGCTCTTGCCGCATACTCCCACTCTGCCTCACTTGGGAGGCGGTACTGCTCCCCTCTTTTTTTACTTAACCAATAAGTATATGCCACAGCATCTTGCCAGCTGACATTTACCACTGGATAGTCCCCCCGATCGGTACCAGACACAGCAAATTGCCCATCATCTGGTTTTCTGCGCCCTGTCGCAGCCGCAAACAAATCGTATTCTGCAAATGTGAGCTCGTGCATAGCCAACATGTAGGGCTTTTCAAAAGAAACGTAACGCACTGGTGTTTCGTTTTTAATACAACTGCCAGCCTGCTTTCCCACTGCACATGTTACGGTGCACAAGGACTCTAGGGCGTCTCGATCAGGCCTTCGACACCTATCGCCAAGATCCCCCATAGCAAAACCACCTGCAGGTACCATTTTCATTTGTGGTTCATCCACGGACAACAACCCCCACCTGACAGCTAGTCCTTTGGCGGCAAAAGTCAGTGGGTAGTCAGACGATTGAATATGAATAAAAGCAGACACACCAAAACCAAATAACACAACGCCTAAGGTCATGATCGATCGCAAAGCCCAGGAACGCCATTTACAAGCTCGCATGTAGTCCTTCGCTTCATCAGATGTTTGCATTGCAGTTCCATAGCGGCTTAAAAATTGACCACCACGAAGTGCGCTTATCGGCCGATCATTGTCGTGCCATTCCTTTGCTATCTGCTCCAAGTCACGTTGCGCCGTTAATCTTTTTTCTGAATCCTTTATCCAGTTACTCAGCATCGGCCAACCTTTGAAAAGCGACTCATGGGAAATCTCGACAGTGGAAACATCCTCATCATTTTCCACCAGCAGAACCCGTGCACTGGCCAGCACGTCAACGAGTAATGGATCTTCGACAATATCTTTTCGTATACGCTGACGTGTGGGCTCATTGTTAGCATTAAACTTAACCAGCAATTCAAACAGCTGGTTGATCGACTCAGCAGAGCACGAAGTATTTCTGAACAAGAGAGAGTCTACCTTCTTGCTCACAACTCCTTGAATACCACCCATTTCCGCATACTCATTCAGCGACAACAAACCGTCATGATGACCTCGTTCATAAAGCTCATTAAGTGCAAAAGCCATCAATGACAATGCTCCGCCTTCTTTACCAGCATCAGATATAACTTTCTCAACGAGGCCTGTCTCCAGTGTCATGCCAGCTGCGTGTGCGGGTTTTTCTATAATTTCCCTTATAATACTCTCGTCTGGAATAGCAATAGGGAAAACGGCAGATTCATCATGCATTAGCCTGACGACCAACGGATGCTCAGCTGCGAGTGAATAGAAGTCAGTGCGCAAGCTGGCAACAATACGAATGTGAGGCTGGTTGATTAGCCCATTAAGCCACGCAAGAAAACGGTCAGCCAAGTCAGGGTCGACCAGGGTGAATAACTCCTCGAACTGATCAATTACCAGCAGGCACTCAGTAGAGCTGGCAGCGAATTTCGATGTTTGATTAGATGATTCAGGCTGCCCTTCTTCGACATCTAAATCATGGTTTTCCGCGTAGGATTCAACGCTTAAATAGTTCCGGACAGTTTCATTCTTTACTGATTGCAGAGCGACGCTCAAAGATCGAAAGGGATCATTATCAAACTGAGCAGGCCTGATAATCACATCTATCCATTCACTAGAAGAGATAAACCCACTTCGAATACGAGGAATCAACCCACCGAGTAATAACGATGATTTTCCAGACCCAGAAGCACCTGTTACCAAAATAAACTTAGTTTCAGATTTACCGAGCTGATTCAGTAATTGATCGATCTCACGCTCACGACCAAAAAACACATCTTCAAATTCTGGGCCAAATGCAGACGCCCCTGGGTATGGGTTTCCTATGAAAGTACGCTCCAACTTTTGCGCTTCACTGCCATTAGAAGACGGTGGAATTACCAACACAGCGCGATCCAGGTAGTGTTCAATCGCATTGCGAACCAGAATTCTAAACTCGTCTGGTTTAGCATACGTGTTGGATCCCGATGCCAATGATCCATCGTTGTTTTGCAGTGACGAGAAAAAATCCTGCAGACCATTCCACTGCCGGTTGAATTCTTCGAATTGCGGGTCATTTGGTGCGATTCGCGGCGGAGGCGAACGACGAAATAACAATACATCAGGTCTTTTTTGCCGGTTGAATCCCGCTACTGCATCGAGATATTCCCATTCACTTCCTGATAAGTACCGCTTACCATTTGGTTTCTCGAATTCTTTTGAGAGCAGCGTTCCGATCCGCCACCAGAAAATACATATCACCAAATCACATTCAGAGGGAACCGGCAATCCTTGTTTTATCGCCTCTTGTGGAGTTAACCCCGCAGGCATAACTATACCCACACCCGGTTGATCCCAAGCGATCAGTTGCACGTTCAAGCTATCGCGGTATCGTGCCTTGGCTCGCAGCTCATTAACCACTTCTGCGACGATTCCACGCTCATGAGTAACATCACCGGGAGATGCTAGAAAAATTCGATACCTGTGGGATAATTTCGAATCACCGCTTTCAGGATTCGCTCGACTCATGACTTTTCTCCCATGCCAAAAACAGCCTAAATTCAAAAGAGGTCGCTATGATCGCGTCAAACAATGTTAACTATCCATCAACCTTAAATTCAAGTTTTACAAGTACAGCTATTTATATAACCGGTGTGAATTGGCTGCTAATCATTTGATGCGAGATAAGATAGTAGCCAAATATAAAGGTCGGCTATTTAGATTTCCACAGCGTTCTTTAACCCCTGATCTATCACAAGCCTTATATCCGATTTCTTAAGAGACAACGGACATAACAGACCATTAGAATCATTCGTACACTCTTCTAGACTTTACTGAAGGCGGCAAACAAGAAGAAATCAGGTTTCAGATTTATCGAGAACCGCCAGAGCAACAGTTTTTACCTATATTGAAATATCAACAACTACACACCAAACTCAGTAACAAACTTGGTACGCAAAAATGCATCAAGACCTTCAATACCGCCTTCGGACCCGTAACCAGATTCATTAACACCACCAAACGGTGATTCAGGCGTTGATATTGCCGCATGGTTGACCCCCACCATACCGGTCTCCAGTTCTTCTTCAATAGCCATCGCTCTGGCGCCGTCTTGGGTGTAGACATACGAGGCAAGACCGAACGGCAATGAGTTTGCCCGCTCTATGACTTCGTCAATTGA
>CALDTK010000125.1 GCA_937924035.1 uncultured Saprospiraceae bacterium
ATGCTCGGTCTATCAAGAAAGCCACAGGAATCGATAATCATTGGCGGCAATATCAAAGTCAAGGTTCTGAGCGTGTCAGGGAAAGTCGTCAAGCTCGGGGTCGAAGCGCCATCGGATGTGTCGATTCACCGAGAAGAAATCCAGCAAAAGATTGATGCGGAGAAAGGTGAAGATAATGACTGAGTTCTATCAATTGACCTTGGCAACTGCTGATGTCAATCCAAAACCTGGAGTTGTAGTTCAGTGCTGTATTTGTACGCGCATGATTAAGGGTATCAGCGATAAATACAAGAGCCCTATCTGTAAACCGTGTGGGCATGCAATTAGGCAAGGGCAGCTACAAGGCACAGTGATTCACGACGAAGAAGATTGATTCACGGGACCGAAGCAGCCCTTTCTGCTTCAACAAATGAGAGATGATTATGTTTAACGAAGACGAAAACAAGCCAGCTGAAACTGAAGAAAAGCCAGCTGAAGGTGCCGAGACTGCTACCGAAGAAGGTACAGGTCCAAAGCCAGCTAACGATGATACTACCGAAGCTGGATAGTTTTGGTAATTGGTCCGGCCTCGTTATGGGGTCGGGCTTTATTAGGGGAATGGGGATGAGTGAAATTCAAGAAGATAGGCGTAGTGATCTGATAAAAGCTCTTCAGAAAATACAGATTAGCCATCACGGGACCGACAGATCGACTGTGCATCTATGTTGGTGTAGCGCAAGAGGCTTCAATGGAATGGGCATATTGCCGAGGGAGGTCGTTGAAAAAGCGATCGATGAGCTAGAAACTGCGATAGTCCTTCATAAAGCCAAAGTAGCTGACTTAACGAACTGTCAGGCTATTGTTCTGGACATGCTAATTAGTTGGGTAGAATCAGATGAGTAAGTACGCAACTGACAGAAAAATGGGTGAAATCTTCGGATTAACCGAGGCAGCAGTGGCAAAATATCGGGAAAAGGTTACTCTAACCGACCCGAAGCACTATTTTAAGGCTGCAAATGGACGTTGGATGTGGGATGTTGAGGCTTTCGAGCAGTGGCTAGCGGCGTCGAGATACACAAAGGGCGGATCAGAATCTCGTTCAAATGGGAAGGCAAACGGGTCTACGAATCAACAGACTTCAAGACAACAGCAACAGGCATAAAGCAAGCAGCCAAATTGCGGGCAGAAATTGTCCAGCTCATCAAATACGATCAATTCAACTACGCAGAGTATTTCCCAGACTCTAAACGCGCTGTTCACTCTGACGCGTCGTTTGCAACAATGTCTGACAAGTACATTGTAATCGCCAAACAGTCCAAAAAAGCCAGTACCTGGAAAGGTTATCAGAAGATGATAAGAAACTACTGGAAGCCAATATTTGAGCACTATCCCCTGGCATCAATAACTACCGGAATGATACGTGAGGCAATCACGGACAGTGGCCTTGCAGAGCTATCAGCAAAGACCTTCAACAACGCCATGACGCCTCTAAGGGGCATATTTGAACTTGGTATTGAATACGAATACATAGCCAAAAACCCCTGCAGAAAGATTAAGGCCCAGAAATGGCAGTCACCGCCGCCGGACCCAGTCGACCCAGACGAAATACCCCTGATATTGAATGCGGTTAGACCAGATTGGCTGCCCTACTTTCAGGTGGCGTTTGGCACTGGAATGCGAACGGGTGAAATGCTGGCTCTGAGATGGTCGGATATTGACTGGAATCAGGGGCTGATTAAGGTCGAGCGCGGGTATGCGGCCCACGAAACAGACACGACCAAAACGCACAAGTATCGATTCGTTGAGCTCAATGAATTATCACTGACTGGACTCAAGGCTCAGAAGACACATACTTTCCTGGCTGATGGATTGGTATTCACTATAAATGATGAGCAGATAGTCTCTGACAAGCCTCCACGCTTGATCTGGGACGCTGCTTTGAAGAAGGCTGGCATAAGGCACAGGAAAGCATATTGCACGCGTCACACGTTCGCTAGTATCGCGCTAAGCAATGGTATCAGCCCATATGAGGTGTCAAAGCAAATGGGTAACTCGGTCAACATACTCATGAAGCACTACGCCAAATGGATGAAAAGAGATGATTCTGGCGTCGCTTCGATGTTTTCCGCTAGCAAATCCGCTAGCAATAAAAAGAAATCATCTCGGAAATAGTCGTAAAAATACGCTTAAAATTCCGTCATTCGTACCTATTCGTATATAATCTTTACAAGGCGAGGGTTCGACTCCCCCCTCCTCCACCAATAATACGTTGATCTGGCGCGGTTTCAGCGCCTTTTCAATTAACCAGCTCGCATCTAGCTCGCATTTCTAAACATTTGCTTTTTACCCAACAACTCATCCGGCACCAATTCAGGTACTTGGGACAAAGGCTCCCAGGTTCGTCCACCGTCTGAGCTAACCTCGTCCGTAGACCGGATTCGGCCTAGTAGGAAGTAGTGGCGTATTTTTTTGGCTGGGTATGGGCCGTGGATTTTTGACCTGAATTTTTTTGATACTTGGTATTGGGGCATCAGGTGTCCATTACGCAAAGTCAGAATAAAAGGTATAAGCCAAAAGCGCTACAGTCAATATCAATAGAATTAAATTAAATCTATTGAACTCATGCTTCTTGGCATGCGCCCATCTTCTTTTGTTTATGTCGTTCATGTGCTCTCCTTTATGTCTCGTCTGTTTTTCAGCTCAATTAACAACGAGCCGACACACTCGCCTTCTGAGTTTGAACCATCGGCGTACCACCATTCCATCCTGTTTGGCTCTAGTTTTCTTTTAATATGCAAACCATTGTTGGCTATCTCCTTGATCACAAAAAGCTCTGCGTTTGCTGACTTTCTAATCGCTTCGATAGTCTCATCCTTGGTGGCGTTAAGGGCTTCCCAGATTCGATTTGAAGCCTCAAGCTCTCTAATGCGGCGATCTCTTTTTGCAAGTTCGTGAGCTATATGTGCTTTAGAGTGCAAACCTTCCGCTGTCATAGCAGATACGTGATCAAAATAAAAATCAGCTTCTGGCTGCATATTTTCAAGTTCATCGTAGCGATTCATGGTCACTCCTCAATGTCGTCACTTTCTCGCTCAATTGACGAGATAATATCCTGCGCTTCTTTAAGCTCGGCAATTCTCGCCATTGCCTTGCCAATCTCTTTGTTTAAGTCAGCTTGCGCCTTGTCTAGCAGGCCATTGAAATCATCAGAGGGCCAATACATGCTGTAAACCCAATCTGTATTTATTAGACAGGCCAATTTATCTACAGCACAGCATTTTGTAGTCTTCCCAGGATTAAAAGTGCTGGGAACTTCAAACACACGGTCGTATTTTGCGTCGTAGCTGGACATTTTTTGCATTCAATTACTCTCCTTTGTGTTGGCCGGCATAACGCAAACGTCAGCGCGTTCTTTTAACGTAACAGGATGTGTACGCCCATCGAGCAAGACGGAAAATATTGGCCAGAAAACATCGACGCATGAACCAATACCGCTCGATATAACAACTCCAGAACGACATTGAAATTCATGCCCTTCTTTTTCAATCTGAACGCGGCTGCCTATCAGATCATCAAATGCGTTGCTCATGTGCTCTCCTTTACAAGTTCTTTCAGTTCAGCCATACCGGGTCCTTTGTGATTCTGTCGTACCAGCGTTTCGCTATTCGCTCACACTCGGCTCTTGATCGTTCGCTTTGCTGCACGAACCCTTTGGATGATTGTTCATTGTAGAAGCGCAAACAAACCGTATGCTGTATGCGATTCCCATTTAGCTTAATGATGTATGGTTTGCATCCATGTTCTGTGTAATTCAGGTGCAGCAAGTCTACTCCTTCATGTTGTGTTGGTTCTTCATATAATCACCACACCCAGAACAGTCATCGCAACCGGCTGGCGCATCTGGGTGTGGGCCACATGGCATCGGTTCACCCTCAAAAACCTTTTCACAAAGCATGCATCTGAAGCTACCTTCCGGCACATCGGCTTGCAACTTATCCCAACGATCTATGTTTGATTCTATCTGG
>CALDTK010000126.1 GCA_937924035.1 uncultured Saprospiraceae bacterium
TCAGCTTGGAAGGCTGATGCTCTACCAACTGAGCTACTCCCGCTTAAATGTGGGGGTGATAGGAATCGAACCTATTCAGACGAATCACTGGATTTACAGTCCAGCCCGGCTCTCCAACTCCGGCGCACCCCCTAAAGTGTCCTGTTTCGCTATAGCTAAGAGCCGATGGACGGACTCGAACCGCCGACCAGCTGATTACAAATCAGCTGCTCTACCAACTGAGCTACATCGGCTTGATTGATTGGCAAACGTTGGAAAACAACCTAAAAAGACTGCTATTTACCGCTCAAAACGAACACAAAACACTGTATGTCAAAGAATTACTCTAGCAAAAAAACGTGACTACAAAAGCGAAGCCCCGCCTAGCTTTTTGCTAAGGCGGGGCAAAGATAAGCTTTTCTGTGTGCAGAAACACCCTTTGGACAAAAAAATATTACCTATTTTTTTGCCCCATGGATTGTAAGCCACTTTTAGCTACATAAGTCCTTGATTATACGTGCGGACGGAGCTTTTCTTTAAATTTTTTAACCTGGCGTTCCATCGCTTTACTAGCGTTATCTATCGCTTCTTCTAATGAAGCACCTCGTTCTTCGCAAAAGAGGGTGTCATTTGGAACATTCAACCGAATTTGCGCGATCGCAGGCTGCTTAGGATCCGCATCTTCTTTCATATACACATCAGCCTCCACAATCCGGTCGTAGAACTTTGCCAACCGCTCTACCTTTCGGTTTATTAGCGACTTGATGTTTGGATTGGCGGTTTGGGGAAGGGATTCAAGATTGATTTGCATGGCGTTAATTTATATAAAAGTAACCCTTCCCCAAGACCTTTGGTTCAGCCAATTCCGATAATTATACTCTTCGAGCACTCTTAGACTGACGCTGCTTGTATCGCTTTAGCTGACGACGCATTTTGTCTGTTAATAAATCTACAGCGGCTTCAAAGCTCTTTTGGTTTTCAGTAGCCACGAGTACTGCACCAGGCACGTGAATCTTAACTTCCGCAATTTTATCTTTAACCTGTCCTGAATTTTCGAGCTTAAGCGTAACACTGCAATCTATTATACGGTCAAACACAATAGATAGCTTACTTAGCTTTGATTCTATGTAGGCGATGAGTTTTTGATCTGCTTTAAACTGAGGAGCTACTGTTTGTACGGTCATGTGGTTAGAAATTATCTGGTTAAAAGTGTGAAGCCCATCAGGCCTAGCGCTTGGAAGCGCCAGCTTTTGGATGTGCTTTTTGGTAAACTTCGATGAGTCGCTTCGGAGAAGCGTGTAAATAGACTTGGGTGGAAGCCAGACTTGAATGGCCTAACAACTCTTGCACCGCCCGCAGGTCTGCACCGCCATCCATTAGATGAGTAGCAAAAGCGTGTCGTAACAAGTGAGGAGAGCGTCCATCAGCCCAAGCCGCACGCTCAAGGTGTTTGCGACATAGGTTGTAGACAGCTTTAGGATAAAAAGCTTTGCCTCTATTTGTAAGGATTAGGCTTTCTGATTCTATGGTAGGGAATTCCTCTTCACGCTTCGAGAGATAGTGCTCTACTTGTGACTGAACATGAGCAGGAATTGGAAGAACGCGTGTTTTAGATCGTTTTCCCAAGACGCGCAATTCCTTGGCGCCGCGGGTAAAATCTACCACATTGAGCGAAAGCAATTCAGCTCGACGTAGACCTAGGCTGTAAAGAAGTAAGAGGACAGTCAAGTCTCTTTGACCTTCGAAATCATCTGAAAATTGATCATCTCTCAGCAGCTGCCCTAATTTAGGTGCCGAAACTGCGGGAGGTAGTCTCTTCGGAAGTTTGGGGCTTCTAAGGACTGCGGAAGGATTAGTATTGAGAAATCCATGTGTTTTAGCGAATGCGAAAAAACCGCGAATGGCTGCGAGCTTGCGCGCAAGCGTACTATTGACAGCACCGTCAGAAGCTAAAGAGACAAGGTAACTCCTCAAATGCGACGGCCTGACTGCATCAAATGCAGTCAGGCCGTAGTCCTCCTGTAAAAAGGAAGAGAGCTGATTTAAATCAGCTGTATATGCAATTACCGTGTGCTCAGCAAGTCTACGCTCGTAGACCAAGTGATCACGGAAGAGGGCGAGTGTGTTTTGCATAGAGTTTCGCTACCCCGGTAAGATAGTGAAATGCTATGAAAACGGCAAGTGCCCAGACGAGAATGTTAGGTCCCGTAAGTTTGCTTCTTGTAAATCGCCTTGAGAATTTCGTGGCGACGCTCAACGCTCGGCTTTGTGAAGTACTTCTTAGCACGTAGTGAACGCATCAAACCAGCACGTTCGAACTTTCGTTTGTACTTCTTCAGCGCGCGGTCAATGCTTTCGCCTTCTTTAACATCAATGATTAGCATAAGTCTCCTGTTAGGATTCAAATTTGGAAGCGCAAATGTAGGTAGGTTTTTCGGATTGGGCAATACTAATGTGCAGAGGTGAGCATATTTCTGCACTTCTTCATTTTCTTAACCATTCCGCGGCCTGCTACCCTACCCTTTGCATGCTCGCAAATACATTGATATAGTGTTCTCTAGACCATAATAAAGTGCATCTCCGATGAGGGCATGTCCAATACTAACCTCTAGCACGTCAGGGACCTCATTGACAAAAAATCCTAGATTTTCGCGGTCTAAGTCGTGTCCAGCGTTGATACCCAAGCCTACTTCAAGCGCTTTTTTGCCTGCAACGACGTAAGGTTCAACTGCCAAGGCTCGGTTTTGGCGAAAGCCTGCAGCATAAGGACCCGTGTAGAATTCGATTCGATCAGTTCCTGTTTTTGCAGCAGCCTCTACCTGTTCGATTTCAGGATCAAGAAAAATTGAAAGACGGATTCCAGCTTGCGAAAATGTTTTTGAAAGATCCTGCAGGCGTGACATCTCCTTAACAGCATCCCAACCATGATCTGATGTTAGCTGGCCTGGCGCATCTGGTACAAGTGTCACTTGTGCAGGTTTGGCATTGAGCACCATTTCCACAAAATCGTCAGACGGATAGCCTTCAATGTTGAATTCAGTGGTGACGATCTCTTTGAGAGGCAAAATATCACTTCGCTTCACGTGACGCTCATCGGGCCTAGGGTGAACGGTGATTCCTTGGGCCCCAAATCTTTCACAATCTTTAGCAACTTGCAATAAGTTAGGAACACTTCCTCCGCGAGAATTGCGCAGCAAGGCCACTTTGTTGATGTTTACACTCAATCTGGTCATAGGGCTTTGCTCGTTTGACCACAAATGTAGAATCGTGCAGTCTGATCAAGCAGAAAATCGTCGTAGAATTTGGGTAACTTTTGCATTTGTGATGGCAGGAACCATCCTAGCACAGTTGGCCGTAGTCGGGATACTAATGCTCAACGGCTTCGCTATAGAGGATCTAGGAACTGGTTTGCCTTCATTGGGCCTCACTGCTGGGGTGCTCGCCTCAGTTATTGGTGTATCGCAATTACTTTCCTATTTGGTACCTGGGATCATTAGTGCCAAGACACTTTATCCGCGAAGATGGCTGGAAGAATTAAACCTTGACAAGCTTCCTGCCTTTTCAAAATTACTGATGGGCATTGCTGCGTTTATCCTGACGTTATCTTTTACCGGTGCCTTAGCTGCAATGAATGCTGCTATAGATTTACCAGAGTGGGCATCGTCTATCGAAGGTGATATTGCTGGTGTACTCGACACCTTGATCACCTCTTCTTCATGGCCCATGTTTGTGGTAGTACTTGTTATCATAGCGGTATTGCCTGCGTTGGGAGAGGAGATTATATTCAGGGGCCTGATCCAGCCAGCTGTAATAAAGTCTACTGGTAGTTCACATTTTGGTGTTTGGGTTACTGCACTGATGTTTGGGTTAGTCCACATGCAATTCGCGGGAGTGCTGCCCAGAGTCTTTTTAGGAGCCGTCCTTGGATTCTTAGCCTATTACAGTCAGCGATTATGGATTCCAATTGTTGCTCACTGCTTGTTTAATGGTCTGCAAGCCATAGCTGTGAGACTTACTTTGATGGATGTCGAACAAGCTGCAGATGCGACACAAAAGGTAGAAACTTGGCAGGTGCTTGCGACCATGGTCGTCGCGGCTGGTGCGCTCTTCTTTTTCTTACCCAAGTTGATTCCTTCAGAAGGTTTACCGACTCAAAGACTACCAGAAGATTTAGACGATGAATTACTTGATCATCTAGAACCGTAGTTCTTGCACTATTTTGCCGCCAATGAGTGGACTACGTACCAGAGCTTTAAGTGCGGTGATTTTCGTGGCCCTCATTCTTGGTGGGTTACTCGGTGGCCCATATTCCTTCATGGCGCTTTTTTCCATCGTTACGGGTTTATCCCTATATGAGTTTTTTAGCATGGTACTCGACCGTTACCAGCGTAGAGATCGTGCTAGAATTGCCCTGGGTATAGCCTTTGGTCTCGCTCCACACTTAATTGCATCGGCAGTTTTGTTTGATTGGCTTCCAAATCGTGACGAGCTGCTCTTTTTTCTCATCCTCGCTTTTTTCCCTTTGCTGTTCCTCATGTTCATCTATGAACTCTTTGCTGCCTCCAAACATCCTTTTGAGAACGTAGGCATGATGGTCATGGGAATGGTCTACATCGGAGCTCCTTTTGCAATGCTTGATTACATCGCCTACCAATCTGGAGAGTTCGATTGGCAGCTTGTATTGGGGATACTTTTACTCACTTGGTTATCCGATACAGGCGCATATTTAGCAGGTAGCACCTTTGGCAAAACCAAATTACTCCCTCGTATCAGCCCCAAAAAAACATGGGAAGGATTCGCGGGTGGAGCTGTTCTTGTTTTGATATCCTCTTGGTTGCTAGGTGAATACCTACCCGTGATTCGACACCGCGATTGGATTGCAATAGCAGTAATCGTTATCATCTTTGGAAGTCTTGGAGACCTTATAGAGTCGATGCTAAAGCGAAGTATCTTTGTGAAGGATAGTGGAAAGCTACTTCCTGGACATGGTGGTCTACTTGATAGATTTGACGCATTCATTTTTCTACTTCCATTCGTCTCAGCTTATCTCATATTTGTGCATTGAAAACTTAGCAAGCTTTGCTAGGTTATCCAACAGAACCTCCCCCTAACCACTATGTGGAAGATCCATCCCGAAGGCCGTAAAATGCTTGTTGTAGCATTGATATTCCTCCTCGCCGTAGGTGTTGGAGTGTATCTGCTTGCGCCAAAACTGGTAATACCTTTTAGCGCTCTTGCGGTTTTCCTCTTAGCCTTCATTGGCTATTTCTTCAGGAACCCGAGTCGAGATGTCCTCTTAACCAACAACAATGTAATTCTGGCACCCGCAGACGGTCGAGTAGTTGTTATCGAAGAAGCAGAGGAAAAAGAGTACTTCAAAGACAAGCGCTTACAAGTAAGCATATTCATGTCACCGACCAATGTGCACGTTAACCGTTCACCTATTGGGGGCATCGTCAATTATTTCCGGTATCACGAAGGAAAGTATCTCGTTGCTTGGCACCCTAAGAGTTCAGAGCAAAACGAACGAACTACCCTAGTCATCGACAATGGAAGTTCAGAAATTCTTCTGCGACAAATAGCAGGGGCCATGGCCAAGCGTATCGTGAGTTATTTCGATGAAGGGCAGCAAGTCGAACAAGGAGTTGATATTGGCTTCATCAAATTTGGAAGTAGAGTTGACCTTTTTCTTCCCCTTTCGGCAAAACTCGATATCGAGATAGGAGACAAGGTGAAAGGCAATGTCACGGTCATAGGTCGCCTCTAGGTGCTAATCGCCTTAGCAATTCAACTGGTTAAGCCCAAACTCTGGCTCTTAACAAAAAAGGCTCCTGTCCGGTCATCAGCACGCGAGTCTGGGGGGATTTCGCGGGCTAACTGTTGGAGCAGGAGCACTAAACAGATTGAGAAAACTACGATGTAAACGTAGCTGATTTACAGACACTTCACCCGTCGAAACGTTGTTGTGACGTGATGTAATGAGAAAGCGGTACTGTTCAATAAGAAAGCGGCAAACTAATCTTACGACTTCCATTGAATTGGCAAGGAAATTACAATGCGCGTGCCAGCTGCGGTACCGTCAGTATCTACCAAATCGATGTATTCAACAGCTGTTGTAGTTTCAATTCCGCGATTTAAAAGCTCGAGTCGATGCTTAGTAATGTCAGTGCCCATCGATTTATGGTCTGACTTGCGAAATTTCACCTGTTGGGCTGCTTTTTGACGCCCTACCCCATTGTCTTGGATCGTGATCAATAAGGTATCCTCGTCATCCTCAGGGGAGGAGAATGAAACTTGAATATGCCCTTGTTTTACTAACCTAATGCCATGCTCGAGCGCATTTTCTACATATGGCTGGACCAACATAGCTGGTAACGCAATCAGGTCTTCCTCAATATTTTCATCGATGTGAAGTTCGAACGTAAATGGTTCGGTATAGCGAAGAGCTTGGTTTAGCGTTAAGTAATTATTGAGAAAGTCTATTTCCTCCTCGAGTGTGATTGACTCTCGCTCGCTATAATCCAAGCTTTGACGCATGAGACGTGCAAAGTGCGCGAGATGCGTGGCAGCTTCTGTTGCCTTTTGATTAGTAATAAACTCTTGAATAGAATTGAGCGCATTAAAGATGAAATGCGGGTTCATTTGAGCACGAAGCGCTTTTAACTGTAAGCGCGCTGCTCTCAGCTTGAACAATTCGCTTTCGCGTCGACGCTCTTCCACTTCGTTTCTTAGTTCCAATTCGGAGAGACGTTCTGCATTTGCTCTCGCATCTACATTTCGTTGAATGTCCTCAAACTTTATCCGGAATCGATAGGCATCCTCGAACATGTTTCGAGACGCGTAGTACTCTGAGATTGCTTTACAAACTCGAGCAAGTTGAGCTTCATCATCACCAGTCTGTGCATGCTTCAGACTTCTCGCGAAGGCCTCGTTAGCTTCAGAAAAATTATCCTGCTCAAGAGCTAGTGCGGCTCTCCATAAATCTATTTGTGATAAGTCGGGGTGAGCTATTGGTCTTGCAGTCGCATAGTTATGTTCAGCTTCGTCGAAGTGACGGTGTGCACGGCTGAAATCCTTGTCGATAAAGGCATAGTAGCCCAAATTAGCTAAGGCCGATGCACGTGCATGACGATCATGTTCTCCCGAAGCATCCTTAGACAAGTTAAAATAATGAACGGCCTTTTCGCGCTGATTTGCGCTCATGTGCGCACGACCAAGATCGAGATAATGGTATGGCAGCCGGCCTCGCATATTGAATTTAGCGCACAGATCGACTACAGCCTGATAGGCTTCAATACTGCGTGTTGGTTCTTGTCCTTGCATGTAAACACGCCCAAAGCCAGCGGATAATAACGCCGCGTAATACGCATGCTTTATGAGTATCTTTCCAGGAAGAAGATCTGGTTGGCGGTCTCGTGCCTCGCCAAAACACCGCAGGGCATGATCAAGTTCGGAGAGGTTTAGATGAAGAAAGCCTTCTCGTACGTATAACCACCATTGAAAAGGACTATCGATCGCGACGGCAAGTTCTCTTGTCTCATCGAGAAGAGCTGCCGCCTCTGAGATTTCGCCCAAATTGAGCATCGGCCCAATTAAGTCGGCGGCTATTTCAATTTGGACGAATACCGTTGCATCAATACGAGCCTGATCAAGCGCTTCTTTTAAATAGGTCTTTGCTTCTTCAAACGAATGCTCCTGATTGGCCACATTGCCAAGCATCAATGCGCGTTTGATAAGCGTAAGCGGCTCTTCAGATTCTTCCACTGAGGCTTTTGCCTGCAACAAGAGCCTTCTTGCATTCGTCGGCTCTGTATACACCTGCTCCCCTACCGTCTCCATAAACTGAGACAAGACTTCATCTGGAGATGCATGTGAACGAACTTCAAGGGACATGGGGCCAAGCTAATGTGGAAAACACCAAAGTAAAACCAAAAAGAGGCCATCCGACAATGTCGAATGGCCTCTTTCAGAAGAAAACGTAAAAGTTACTGGGGCAACCAGCCTCCGCAAGCCTTAAGCGCTGGTGGTACTTGGCGAGTGCCTTGACCTCCCTTAATCTCAGATAAGCGGCTTGGCTCAATGGTGCATAATTGCTGACGCAATTGCTCAAGTGAGCGCTTGTCTGTAACTGGTTTTTGCTTCTTCAGGAACTTGAACATGGGAGGGTGTTTTCTCTCAGAAGTAAACGTATTACTTCTGACGCTAATGTATACATGAAAACAAGTATCAGGCCAAATGTGGAAAACTATTTAAAAGGTCTTGTTTTCTGGCTTCTACCCTTCTATTTACAGGACATCATGAGATCTGGATCTTTCACAATCGTACAAGTCCGTGCTCAGCTGTAGCCTCAACTAAAGGCTTGCGCACCTAGTTTTTTCATGCGATCAGTAAACGCTGGACGCCTACGACGGCTTACAGTGATCTCTTTTTCATCATTCATCACCACGTATCCTCCATCTCCTTTCACGAATTTCTTCATGTAGTTGAGGTTGATGATATGACTCTTGTGGACACGGAAAAAATTGTCCCCTTTGAGCAAGTCTTCGTAGTACTTGATGGTCTTTGAAACCGTAAAACGTTGCCCTTCTGTCGTGTATATATGAGAATAGTTATCGTCTGCTTCGATGCGTAGAATGTCCTTGATTGCTAAAAAGTACAGTCCGTCGATTGCTGAAATGGTAATCTTATCGAACTTATTAGAGCTCATGCTTTGCTGGAAAACGTCAAGGCGTTCATCCAGGCGCTCGTTGTCTTGCGGGCGGATGCGCTCCACGGCCCCTGCTAGCACATGAGGATCAATCGGCTTGAGGATATAGCCGATACTTGCATACTCGAAAGCTTTCACTGCAAACTGATCGAACGCCGTCACGAAAATCACATTGAAGCTCAATGGTTTAATTCGATCAAGTAGCTCGAAAATTTGACCATCAGGTAGATTGATATCGAGGAAGGCTAGGTTTATCTGCTCTCCTACTTCGGCTACTAGCGTTTCCGCATCTTCGAGTGTACCAGCTTCACCTATAATTTCAACCTGAGGACAATGCTGTTTAAGCATGCTTTTGAGGTTGGTTAGCCCACGTACCTCATCCTCTACAATTATCGCTTTTATCATTGTGTTTCATTTATCCGAGCACGCGGCACGGAGTCTCTACCGAGCATGCTAAAGTGTTCACTCACTTTGGGTTTTAGCGAAAGCTAAAAAGGATTGCTCCCTCTGCTGCTCGAGGGGGAAGGTAACGCATGTGTAAAACTTCTCAAGGGTAAAGTTGATGGAATGCCGCTTATGTTCGCACTATGCGTCCTGAACATGCACCACTCGAAGATGACTGGCGTCACAAGTTGCACGAGGTAATCTTCGAAGCAGATACACCAGCGGGTAAATGGTTTGACATTATCCTTCTAGTCATGATTGTCTTTAGTGTCATCATTGTGATGCTCGAGAGTGTTCCTGGATATCAAGAGGACCACGGGACGATGTTGGTGGTCCTTGAATGGTTGTTTACAGCGGTGTTCACCGTCGAATACATACTTCGCCTACTCGCAGTAAAGCGTCCAAGTGCATACGCGCTTTCTTTTTTTGGAATCGTAGATCTGCTAGCTCTTTTGCCGACCTATTTGAGCATTTTCGTTTTCGGAACTCAGGCTTTTATCGTCGTTCGAGCGCTTCGATTATTGCGTGTTTTCAGGGTGTTGAAGCTTGGAAATTATCTTGATGAAAGTCAGATAATTACAAAATCCTTGGTAGCCAGCCAACGTAAAATATCAGTCTTTCTGTTTGCGGTCTTGATGATCGTCCTCATTATTGGAGCAATCATGTACCTGATCGAAGGTGAGACCAATGAGGGATTTAGCAGTATTCCATTATCCGTTTATTGGGCAATTGTTACGTTGACCACAGTCGGCTTTGGTGATATTACGCCCCAGACTGCCCTTGGACAATTCATCAGTGCAGTCGTGATGATTATTGGCTACGCTGTAATCGCTGTTCCAACTGGAATTGTCAGCGCTGAAATGGTGCGCCAAGTGGATGATGGAAAAGGTTCACAACGAGGTACACAATCTTGTCGATTTTGTGGCGAGGAAACCCACCACTCGGAGGCAAAATTTTGTCAAAGCTGTGGTCATGGGTTGAATCCGGTCACCCAAACGGAAGTCCCACCTATTTAAACTCGAATCGTTTCGGCAATCTTCTTTGCTACTTTTTGACCATCCATCGCAGCACTCAGGATGCCACCAGCAAAACCAGCACCTTCCCCACAAGGATAAAGACC
>CALDTK010000127.1 GCA_937924035.1 uncultured Saprospiraceae bacterium
TTATCCCATAGCCTTGGGCACATCCAATCGACGGCGGCCTAAATGCATGGTCCTGCCTCTTCTTCCTCCTTACCTAGAAATTTATTTTTTCGAACTGTGATGGGAAGGCCGCAATGCTCAGCATTGCGCTGCGCCCTACCATACATGCTTCAACCACCGCCGTCTTCGACGCCACCGCTATCCTCTCACGACAAGTTTGAACAACTTATTGAAGGAATGCTTGAGAATAGTTATGGAGTTTGTGATGACTTCTTAGATCCTACTTTAGTAAAGCGATTAAAAGTGCGGTTACAGACGCTCCACAACACTCAAGAGATGAAAGCTGCAGGAACTGGTCGCAAGACAGGTTTTCGCGAAAGCGCAGAAATCAGAGGCGACGTCATTCACTGGTTAGAAGCAGGAGTCGATGTAGCAGATAACGAATTACTTAGCCTGCTACAAGCCTTCGTCTCACACCTCAACCAAACTTGTTTCGCAGGAATAAATGCACAAGAATTTCATTTCGCACTCTACCCTACTGGCAGTCGATATCAAAGACATTTAGATCAATTTAAATCGGATACGGGACGTATTTTTTCGCTTGTACTTTACCTCAATGATGCATGGCAAGAAACCGATGGAGGTCAGCTGCGAGTTTATCCATCAAAGCACCCTGAAGGTTTGGACATCTTTCCTCAAGGAGGACGAGCGGTCTTTTTCCGTTCTGATCAACTAGAGCACGAGGTTATCCCTTCACTTGAGCGCGAACGAATGAGCATCACAGGGTGGTTCAAAAAGAGGTAGTAGGCCTTTAATCAAAAAACTAATAAACCCTTTATAGCTGCTATAAAGGGTTATAAACTTATCTAGTTAATCGAAGTATTATATTTGCACTAGAAAGAGAAGAATCCTAAAAAATTACAGGCTTGAGTAGTCTGGTTTGCTTTAAATCTACTTCCATTCTCATTCCGCAAGACTTCGTTTCTTACAAGCCTCATGTACCCTCAATCACTTCTCGCAGGTTACGCCTCCACTGGCGAAGGCCGAAAGATTCTCTTTCAAGCTCATCTCAAACGTGCGCTGCGCATTTGGATACCTGTCATTGTCGCTTGGTCGGTAGCATCAATCCTTGCGAGTAGGCTCTCTGGTATGCGCGAAGGCGCGTTCGAATTGTTTGATATCGTAGGTGCCCTTATTTGCGGCATTACGATTGGAACCGTTATGAGCTGGTTTGAAACACGTCCACTTCGCCCTGGCTTTGTAAACCGTTATCCTTGGCTAGACGTGGTCATGCGAGCAGTCTTGTATACTGGTGCCGTTTTCGTAACCATTTTGCTCGGCCGTTTTGTGCTCTTTAATTTCTTTCCCGATGAAATCCGAGGACAACAGTGGCGTCCGATCATAGACATGTGGAACGACATCCCGATCCGACGATTCATCTTTTTGATGTTTTTCGCGAGCTTTGCACTGAACTTTATTCTACACCTACGCCTCACGCTTGGCCCGAAAAACATGCTCGCCATGTTTACCGGTCGTTACCGCATGCCCGTCAAGGAAGAACGCTTGTTCTTGTTCATCGACCTTATTGATTCTACCGCCATCGCTGAGCTACTAGGACCTTTAGATTTCACGCATTTCAAGCACGATTTCTTTTGTGCATTGGCACAGCCATTGATGTCAACGAGTGGCACCATCGTACAGTATGTTGGCGATGAAGTCATGCTCACCTGGCGAACGAAAGATATCGATGAGAATGCCTGTCCTTTTTCGTTTATCGAGAAATCAAAGAGGCAAATCAACGCTCAATCTGAATATTTTATCCAACGATATGGTGTGTTGCCCACCTTCCGCTCGGGTATTCATGCAGGAGAAGTCGTTGTTGCCGAAGTCGGTGATACGCGCCGTGATATTGTCTATTCTGGAGATGTGGTAAATAGCGCGGCGAGACTTTTACAAGCCTGCAGACCTGAGGGCGTTGACCTTTTGATTAGTGAAGAGGCTGCAGCGTTAATTCATGTGGGCTTTCGCCAAAACCTAACACGTCATCGGGAACTTAACCTACGTGGGAGGAAGGGAATGATGGAGGTCTTAAAAATAGTTTAATAACCGCACTAAACACGAACGCCGCGTACTACCCTAACGCTACTGCCTGCTTGTACTCTGAAGTGATACACGCCGGCAACATAACTAGACGTATTAATTGCAATGCGGTGGTGTCCAGCTGAAAGACGATTACTAAAGAGTTCTTCGACAAGTCCACCAGTTGAAGAGTGAACACTTGCGCTGACCCTACTCTTTATAGTCAATGAAAACTCGAGACAAGTACTTTCAGCAAATGGATTTGGACTCAGTAAAAGCGCGCTATCTAAGGCAGGTTCGTTAACGCTACTTGGTGCTCCACAATTCCGTAGCAGGTTGAGTCGATTATAACCCGAATACACCAACTGCCTCACCTTTATTTCATCTAAGCCGAACCAGTCTTGGAGCACGGTGCCATAAATATCCCTAAAGTCATGCTGCATAGGCACCCCTTCAAAAATGTCTACCTGATTGGGAATCGTTGGGTTCTCGCCGATAACTCCGCCTATCACACAATTACCGAAAAGTATTGCAGGAGCAGCAGTTCCATGATCAGTACCAAGTGCTGCATTGGACATAATCCTCCGCCCAAACTCAGAATAGGTCATTCCTAAAACCCGGTCTTCTAGGCCGAGTGCATTGATATCTTGCTGAAAAGCTTGAATTCCATCGGCAAGTGTACTTAGCAAGTTTGCATGCGCACCAAGCGTAGGATCCGAATCATCAACTTGTCCAGCATGCGTATCAAAGCCACCTAATGTGATGACATATAGTTTTGAAGAAAGTCCACCGCTAATCATACGTGCGACATAACTCAGCTGCGTCGCAAACTCATTATCTGGATAGGTAACCAGCGACTGTCCTGCCAACGCAGCTGTATTGACGGCCAAGCCATATTCATTTGCTTGACTGAAATTCTGTTGAAGAAATTCTAGCTCTTCTGAGTAGCGCGGACTGTTGGGGTTGGCCTCTCCATCTATGTCAATCACGCTGCGCAAATTGAGTGGATCAGTAGTCGTGAGTGCAAAGTTGCCAGCGACTCCTTGGCAAGTCTCACTCACACTAGCACCTAGGGTCACTGCAATAGGATCGGGGTTTTCGCCATTTGGATAACCGATTGGGAAACCAGGTAGCAAGTCTTCAAAATGTCTCCCCATCCAGCCCGTCTGAAATACTTCATCGGCAGGTGAAGCGGTATTATAAATATCAAGTGATCTGAAGTGGCTACGATTTTGATTTGGATAACCTACATCTTGAACAAAGCTCACCTTTCCTTCATCCCAAATTGACTTTATGCCTTGCAAAGCTGGATGTAAGGCGAGCTTATCATTGAGTGAAAGAAGCTTGTTTTGCGGAAGCATAACATTGCTTCGAACGTTCATTAATGCACTAAACTGATCGAGCGGGACGAGTGTGTTTAATCCATCATTTCCACCATTTAGCTGGATTAAAACAAGAACCCTTTCTGAGGGGTTAGATGCAAGCGCTGACATCAATGCACGCTCGCTCTGGCCGAACCCTACATTGTTAAATGCAAGCGGCATACTCGCTAACCCTTTGACAAAATCTCTTCGCTTCATTTTAGCTGAAATTGTGCAGAGTTAACGAGTGCGGTGACAAGTGTTCGAAGCTTCTGTTCGACGGAATAACGTATGCCTTGATCTTGGCGATTTTGAATAAAATTATTGTACTCTACAGTCCACTCAAAATCTGGCAAACCATTTAAAATGAGTTGCTTTAAATTTTGAACTTGCGCAATACCAAGAGGCTGTGGTAAGAGACGCAAGGCCCATTCTTCGAGCATAGGTTCTATTTGGTCTGGCTCGTCAAAACCATCGAGTAGATCTGCGAGACTAACCTCATTTTGGCTTCCGTCTGGGTAGAAAATACCAAATGCAATTTGCTCAGAGGAAATTCGTGCTCGCTCTTGCAACGTAGCCGCATTGATCCAAATACGATGGTACTGTGGCGATTGGTAATAAGCTTTCCAACCAGCAACGCTTGGAGGCTGATTCAGCACCATGTGCTGAGAATTACTTAACCAGGTCATGCGACGATAATAGAAGTATTTTGAGTCCAATTCACTTGGAGCTTCAAATCCAAACGAATGATGAAGATCTACCACAAAATCAAAGGGATGCTTAATAATCGCGCCTCGAAATCGCAAATTAAAAAAGTGCTCACTACCTAATAGCGCTCTGAGAAGGGGCTTTAATTCAAAGTCTTCTTGCTCAAACATGGCGGCAAGGGGCACAATAATATCATCGTGAATTTCTTCGGTAATGTTGTAATCTACGAACCATCTAAAAAGCTTCTCAACCAAGTAAGTACCAGCTCCTGATTTCGAAAAGAGTAGATCAATTACATCTTTATATTCTTCGCTTCCATTTGGCTGAATCGTAGCACCACCGAAATGATAACTTAAAGTTTTAACCCCTTGATCATGATACTGAGGTTCAAAAAAAGCAATAGGCTGACGATTCACATCAGTCGATTCAAGATTTTGGGTTTCCCAACCTGTGAGTGCTTTGGCAATTTCACGAACGTCTTGTTCGGTGTACGTGCTGTAGTCACCAGGAGCAATTAGTGGACCTTTTCCTAGCGTGAATAATTCAAGCAATTCACGCGCGTAATTTTCATTCGGACTTGAAGCTCGATTCTTATTTCCATTGAGGAACCGAAGCATTTGCATTTCTACCGTAATCTCCTTGACCAGCTCACGAAAGTTTCCTAATGCGCTGCGTTCTATGAGTCGTAAGTAACTATACCAGAGTCGTGGATCACCATCTCGTCCTGCACCAAAATGATTGATCCAGAACAGTGATAGCTGAGGGGTGAGACTTTCCCCTGCTTCTAAATACAATTGGACTTGCCAAGCATTGAGTGACCGTGATCGATACGGATTCACCTGAAAATCGGTGAGATACGGCGC
>CALDTK010000128.1 GCA_937924035.1 uncultured Saprospiraceae bacterium
CACCATTATCATCAACCGAACTGGCAATGGCCTCACTCTTTGCGGCATCATCAAACAGGTTCAAGCCATCACGCAACCACTGCACCGCGGCACCTGCAACGAGGATAGATCCTTCGAGGGCATAGTGACGCTCACCATTGATGTTCCACGCAATCGTAGTCACCAATCCATTCGTACTCGGCCGCGCAGTCGTTCCTGTATGCATCAGCAAGAAACAACCCGTACCATAGGTATTCTTCGCCTGACCTGCTTCAAAACAGCGTTGCCCAAAGAGCGCAGATTGTTGATCACCAGCAATACCTGCAATCGGAACTGCAGCTCCAAAGAGTATCGGGTCGGTCTTCGCCAAAACACCAGAACTCGCAACCACTTCAGGCAACTCGTTTTGGCGCAAGCCGAATTCTGATAAAAATTCTTCCGCCCAAACACCTTTATGGATATCGAAAACCAGCGTCCGAGAAGCATTCGTCTCGTCGATGATATGCGATGCACCACCAGTTAGTTTGTGTACTAACCAGGTATCAATTGTTCCGAAACGCAGATCGCCTTCTTCACGCGCCTGCTTAACGCTGGCAACGTTTTGTAGCATCCACTCCATCTTGCTTCCCGTGAAATAGGCATCAACGATCAAACCTGTTTTCGCCGTGAATTCATCTCCTCGTTCTGTGCGGAGTTTGGAACACCGATCGGCCGTTCGCTTGTCCTGCCATACGATTGCGCGCGTCAAAGCTTTGCCCGTCCTAGCGCTATAAGCAACACAGGTCTCCCGTTGATTCGTAATTCCGATTGCGGCAACATCAGCCATTGTGATGCCCGTCCCGTGCGGAGCACGAGGATCCTCGCGCGAGCGCGGGACCTTTTTCATTGCCTCCACCATCGTCGCCGACTGCGCCTTCCAAATTTCTTCGGCATCGTGCTCAACCCAACCAGGTTGAGGATAATGCTGCTGAAATTCTTGTTGGGCGAGAGAAACTAGTTTTGCGGAAGCATCAAATATGAGCGTCCGGCAGCTCGTGGTACCCGCATCGAGGGCTAAAATGTACTTACTCATTGACATACTTATTAGACTTGGAAAACAGAAGGGCTTGGTTGTAGGTTACTGCCGTGAAGCTACAAGTCTTCTTGATTACTCTATTATGATTCCAATGCCAATTGTCAAGGTAGACTACTTAGGTTTTCGCGAAAGCGGTCAATTCTCTGCACGTGATATGGCCTACGCGGAGCAAGATCCTGCGTTGAAGAAATTCATGGCCCACTCGCCTACCCTTTCTGCTTTCGCCAAAACCATCGAGACGCGTATCAAACATGATGTCGATCGAAAAACTTTGGTTGAAGTGCTAACCGATCAGTATGCGAGCTATGGAGTGAAGTTGCCTGAGAATGTCAGTGCCCTTTCGGAAAAACACACCTTCTCCATCACGACGGCGCATCAGGCTTCGCTGTTTTTAGGTCCGTTGTATTACGTCTACAAAATCTTGAGTGCAGTTGCCTTATCGCGTCAACTCAAGGAGGTGTATCCAGACCATGACTTCGTTCCTGTGTTTGTGCTTGGCGCGGAAGATCACGACTTAGACGAGATCGATCACGTTCGTCTTTATGGCGAAAAGATCACTTGGAAAACCAACCAAACCGGCTCAACAGGAGCCATGTCTCTTTCCGAAATTGGAGAAGCTCTCGAAAAGGTGACGAGCCAACTTGGCCCAAGTAGTGCAGCCAAAGATTTGAAAGCGCTCCTTGAAAAGTGCTACCAACCTTCTCGTACGCTAGGCGTGGCCACGGCTCATTTCGTTGCTGAATTGTTTAAGGATTACGGTGTTGTTGTTGCCAATTTGAACGACCGCCGGTTTAAGCAAAACTTTGCTTCTATCATTCAACGAGAAGTGTTGGAGCAGGTCAGTCAAAAGCGCATTGCAGAAGCAGTAAGCGGACTGGAAGAAGTCGGCTACTCGCAGCAGGCGCATGCGCGAGACATCAATTTTTTCTACTTACAGCCGGGTCGTCGCGACCGTCTAGTTGTTACCGGAGACCGCTTCGGAGTCTTAGATACTGACATCTCCTGGTCTGCCGATGAAGTCAAAGCAGAGGTCAGCAAGCACCCTGAGCGTTTCAGTCCGAATGTGGTGATGCGCCCTCTTCTCCAAGAGACGGCCTTACCCAACCTCGCCTACGTTGGTGGTGGTGGCGAATTGGCGTATTGGCTGGAGCGCAAGGAGCAATTTGCTGAGTTTGGCGTGCCCTACCCAGTCCTCGTAAGACGTGACAGTGCCTGGTGGATTCCGCAAAAGCAAGCGAAGCGGATTCAAAAACTAGGCATTACCAAGCAAGACTTGCTAGGCGATGAGCACCAATTGCTCAAGCGCTACGTGACGAGTCACAATACCGACAATCTCGACTTTTCGAAAGAATTAGAGACGCTCAAAACACTCTTCGAAGGCTTAGCCACCAGAGCGGAAGCCATTGATCCAACCCTCGCGCCAAGAGCCCTCTCCCACGGCGCCTTGGCCAACAAGCAAGTGACCAAGTTGCAAAAGCGCTTGGTTCGCACCTTAAAAAAGCAGCAATCTGAGTCTGTCGATCAAATCGTAGCGCTTCGTGCTGCCTTACTTCCAGGTGGCGGTTTGCAAGAGCGTAAGGATAGCTTCATGGAGCAATATGTCCTTTATGGCAATCACTTTTTCGATGTCTTGTTGGAGAGCTTTGATCCGTTGGATATGAGGTTGAAGGTTTTTGAGGAGGTATGAGATTTGGGACGTGAGATTTGGGATTTGAGATTTGGGATCGCTTCCTGACGGGATGGCTCTGCATTAAATATGCTTGACAACATCCTGCCTTGCGTTCCTTGTTCCCTTGCGAAGTCCCGCAGAATTGCGGGACGCCTTGCGTTAAAATCAACCTAATGTTATGCCAGCCCACATCGGAATGCGGAAGCCGTTGGCGGTGGCTTGCCTTAAAAAATACTACTGCAACAACTTCGTAAACGACATGGACCCTAACTGCCAAGTACCACCGGACTTCTTGTAGACCTCAGTAACCATAAATGGATTGGTAACCTCTTTGCCACCCACAACCGCCAGAAGCGTGATGCGATTGAGTAGGATTGCGGTGTCATCCATAACCTCTACAGAAGCTTCGTGAATTTCCGCTTGCTTGTAATGGATGTTTCCACTTTCAATGATGTCGAGTTCTCGTTGCTTGCCCCAAGATCCGCCCATGTGAACGAAGTTGGATTGCTCATGAAAGAGCCCCTTGAGCTTTTCGACGTCTTTATCAGCCATCCACTGCCATTTGTCTTTGGACAACTGAAGAAGTTTAGACTCAGCCGAAGTCGCTGGTTGAATCTTGTGGGTATCACGCGCTTTGCTAAAGGTTAAGTCAAGCATTTTCCAAGAGCCTCCAATCTTCTTGTAAATCTCGGTGACGGTAAATTCATTCGAGACATCATTTCCACGGACATGAGCGGTTAACGTGATGCGGTTCCAGAGAATAGCGGTATCGTCGAACACTTCAACTTCGACACCATGAACGTCCGCCTTTTTGTACCAGATGCTTCCAGATTCAATTATTTCAAGTTCGCGGTCCTTGTTCCATGTACCACTCATGTGAACAAACTTGGACTGGTCATGAAACAGCTGGTCTAGTTCAGCGATGTTTTTGTCGGCCATCCATTGCCACTTCATCCGCGACAGCTGTTGTATCTCTTGAACGACTTTAGATTCCTGCGCAAGAGTGCATTGCAAACTCAACATAAAGAGTATGCAGATCAATGAAAGTCTATGGATGATTGTTCGCGTCTTCATATTTTGTTGGTTGAGGGTATTCAAGAGATGTATTGCACGATTGTGCTTGCGACGAGGTGCGATCGACCTGCAAAGATCGTCGCGTCAAGATGGATTACTGAATTGACTGGGGCTAAGCCCTACACGTTGTTTGAAAAATCTTGAAAAATGCTGAGCATGTTTGAATCCAAGACCAGCTGACACTTCACTTATCGTTATACCGGGTGTACTTAAGCGGGCCTTCGCAAGTTCAACGAGTTTGGCTTGAATGAGGTCTCGCGGAGTCTTGCCCGTTTGTTCATTGATTAAGTCTCCTAAATAATTAGCAGAATAGTGAAGCGCCTTCGCAAAGTAATTGACGGTGGGTAGTCCATTTTCCAAAGGAGCATTTCCTTCAAAGTACGCTTGCAAAAGTCGTTCAAAACGAATCATGACGTCGCTGTTCTCCCGAAAACGGGTATGAAACTGCCGTCCAAAAAACCGCTCGCAATAATCTAAGAGCAATTGAATCGTAGAAACAATTAACCTACGGCTATGTGCGTCCGTATTAGCTGCTGCCTCCGCTGCTATTTTTTCTAGGCAATCCACAACAATTGCTCGTTCTTTCTCGGATACATGCAAGCCTTCCGCTAATTCGTATGAGAAATACTTGTACTCATGAATACGAGTAGCGAGTTCCGAGCTTGCAAATAGATCAGGGTGAAACAGCAGTGCAAAGCCTTTAGTTGGTCGTATCGTTCTTTGCTCAGCCCTGATAGTTACAGATTGCCCTGGAGCAAGAAAGACCAAGGTTCCTTCTTGGAAGTCATACTTCCGACGGCCGTAATGCATTTCACAGCGAGCACCGTGCTTTAAGTACAGCGCGTAGCAGCCAAAGTGTAGGCGTTCGATGTCGGGTTGCGGCGGTTCCGGTATAGGAACATCGATTTTCGAAAAGTCGATAACACTAACCAAAGGATGCACCGTGGTCACACCGCGCAAACGGTTGTACTTCTCGACCTGATCGATTTCATAGGTGGTTCCCATTGGCAACAAACTACATCAAAAGACAGCGTTTGTAAAGTCAATCATCAGTTCAAACCCCAACATCTGTAGTAGAGGTAGGCAATACCTTTATTGAGGTTGGGGCACATTTAAACAACAAGCGTAGGTTTACTTTACCAGATACTTGATGTCTGACTAAATGCTCGTACGTGAAGTTAGCTACTTTCATTTTTGCTGTCTTGTTTGCAGTACAGGTGTTTCCTGTTTTGGCGCAAGCTGACAAACCCTTAATAAGCGAGCAATACCTGCCCCCAAAACTCACAGCGCATTATACGTCAAAGCCGATCACCTTGGATGGTTTGCTCAATGAGGATATCTGGCAAACCGAAGACGTAGCAACAGATTTGTGGCAATTCTTCCCGACAGATACGGCAAAAGCTACCTACCAGACGGCTGTTCGCATCGCCTTTGACGACGAATTCCTCTACGTCGCTATTCGAGCTGAGGCTGAGAATGGGAACTTCGTAGTTAGCTCATTGCAGCGAGATTTTAGCGGAACGAGGAATGACAACGTTGCCATTTTTTTTGACACCTTCCAAGACGGCGCAAATGCCTTTGCTTTTGGTATAACTCCATTTGGTGTTCGGAGAGAATTTCTCGTCTCTAACGGAGGCGCCACTAGAGAGGGATACAATTTTACCTGGGATGTAAAATGGAGAGGTGAAAGTCGTCGGTATGACGATCACTATACCGCTGAGATGGCCATTCCACTAACTTCCATCAAGTTTCCAGAAGGTTCAGATACTTGGCGTTTTCGGACATACCGCTTTAACGTCCAATCTAATGAAACGAGCACATGGGTGCGCGTCCCACAATCTCAATTATTGGGTAATTTGGCCTTCATGGGTGAGCTTCACTTTGACCGCCCGCTCGGACGATCTCGGACTCCCTTAGCGTTGATTCCATATGTAAATTCTCAGGCTCAGCGGGATTTCAACTTTACTAAAGGCAAGAGGGATTTTGGTGTTGGAGGTGATGCAAAGATTTCTGTTGGAGATGGCTTGGCGTTGGATTTGACGATCAATCCTGACTTCAGTCAAGCGGAGGTAGATGCAATCTTCACCAATTTGACGCGGTTCAATATTCGCCTACCAGAGCAACGACAATTTTTTATCGACAACTCTGACATCTTCGGCTCCTTTGGAGACTATTACGGTGGATTTCAACCCTTTTTCTCTAGGAGGATTGGCTTGGCTGCAGACACTGCTGGCAACCTGATTCAAAATCGAATTTTAGGAGGAGCTCGCCTTTCGGGAAAACTAGACGAGAACTGGCGTATCGGAGCGCTCAACATTCAGACAGCTGCGGATGAGGCTAATGGAATTTTCAGTAACAACAATTCCATGTTAGCGCTGCAACGTCGAGTTGGGGCCCGTTCGGCAGCGAGTGGTTTCATCGTAAATCGACAAACCTTCGGAAATGGAGGTACTGATCAAGAAGTGCCACCAGAAGAACGATTTAATCGGGTCATAGGCGCGGAATATCTACTTGCGTCTGCCGATGGAGCTTGGAATGGAAAAACCTTCATTCATAAGTCGTTTAACCCTAATAGCGACAATGACGGACTCTCCATGCAAGCGAGCGGGGTTTACAATAAAAAAGACTGGATTGCTGCAATTGATGTGACTTTTGTCGGAGCAGAGTTCGACGCTGATTTAGGATTTGTTCCACGCAAAGACTTTCTACGGACGGCGATTAGAGGCCAACGCTTCATGTACCCAAAAAACCGCTCAATCCTCAACAGGTACAGTGTAGAAGGTTTGCTGCTTAACATACATCGACCTAGTTTAGATTATCGCTACACAGACTATGAGCGACGTGTTACCGGCGGGTTAGACTTTACGAACCAGTCTACGTTTGAGACTAGCTTTCGCCAAAACTTTATTTATCTCGCTGAGGCATTTGACCCAACGAGAACTTCAGGAGCGTTGGCTCTTCCTGGTGATGCAGACTATCGGTTTGTTGATTTTTCTGCTGAATATTCTTCTAATGCTACGCGCTTGTTTACCTATGGAGCAACAGTGGCGGCGGGTGAATTTTTTAACGGCAACAGGTACGGTGCTGGCGCGTCAATCGGTTACCGCTTCCAACCCTTCGTAAGCCTTAGTGCTTCCCTCAATTATGATGGCATCCGCTTGCCTGATCCCTACCCTTCTGCCGACCTATGGTTGGCAACGACTCGCATGGAAGTAACTTTTTCTCGCTCTATCTTCTGGACAACTCTTGTTCAATATTCTAATCAACGAGAAAACCTCGGCATCAATTCACGCTTACAATGGCGGTATGCGCCGTTGAGCGATTTATTTCTGGTGTACAACGATGCATATGACACCGGTAATAGCTGGTCTCCACGCTTTCGATCTATCAATTTGAAGATTTCGTACTGGCTGAATTTATAGCAATCTGGTGGACTCTTAGTATCAGCCAATAATTGTCAACTATCAATTACCAATTGACTGGCATTCCCTTACCTTCGCATTATGCGCCCGACACTCTTCGCTTTAGTATCTCTTGTATTCGTTGGCTTCTTTGCTCGAATGGTACCCCACCCGATGAACTTCACCCCGATTGTGGCGATGACGCTACTTGCAGGAGTTTATGCGAAGCCACGTTGGTTAGCGGTGGCAATACCGTTTGCGGCTATGTTTGTAAGTAACCTAGTGCTCAACAACACGATATATGCGGCCTACTACGATGGATTCACCATCCTAGGGAATTGGGGAATCTACGTATCACTTGCGGTGGTTGCACTGCTTCCATTTGTAGTGAAAGCGACGAAAGGCTCAAGCCTAGGGAAGCTTACCAGCGTGGGAATTGGAGGCGCATTGGTCTTCTTCCTCGTAAGCAACCTAGGCGATTGGATGAGCTCTGGCATGTATCCCTTAAATGCTGCTGGTCTTCTTGCATGTTATGCTGCAGGTGTTCCTTTTTTCATCAACACCTTGCTCAGCACCCTACTCTTCGGTGGAATTGGAGTTGCTGTAATGAAGATGATCGATGTAAAATTCGGCAAACTTCAGCCGGTTAAAGCATAGGGCTAGCTCAACTTTAGGGGACGAACTGAGTCTGTTCGTATTTCGAAGAATTATAGTTGACCGCAGATCCTGTTCGAATTCTTATGAATTACAGCTGAGCTCACCTCCAGCTCAAAAAGAAGATGTTTTTCTACCTGAAAACCTTCTTAGCGCGTCGTTTGTGTTTTCAGTACATTCGTGGTCCCTTACCAAATAAGAGAAATGACTGAAACAGCAGACGTCCAAGAGGCATTGGACATGATCCGTACTTCGGCTCGCGACTTCGCAGAAGCACATATCCGTCCACACATCATGGAGTGGGATGAAGCTCAGCACTGGCCAAGAGAGTTGTTCACCAAGCTAGGTGAGCATGGTTTTCTAGGTGTGCTCGTTCCTGAGGAATATGGAGGATCAGCGCTTGGTTACCAAGAGTATATCACCGTCGTAGAAGAAATCGCGAAAGTTGATCCTTCTATTGGACTGAGTGTCGCTGCACACAACTCTCTCTGCACCAACCACATCTTGATGTTTGGTAACGACGAGCAGAAGCAGAAATACTTGCCAAAGCTTGCTACAGGAGAACACGTTGGTGCATGGGGACTTACAGAACCGAATACAGGTTCGGATGCAGGTCGCATGCAAACGGTTGCCGTCCGTGACGGAGATCATTATGTCATCAATGGCGCAAAGAGCTGGATCACACACGGTAAGAGTGGTGAGGTTGCTGTTGTCATCGTTCGCACAGGAGAAAAGCTAGATTCTCACGGCATGACTGCCTTCGTTATTGAGCGTGGCACTCCTGGATTCCGTGCTGGTAAGAAAGAGAACAAGCTAGGCATGCGTGCTTCAGAGACCGCAGAGATGATCTTCGAAGATTGTCGCGTACCAGTAGCCAATCGCCTCGGCGAAGAAGGCGAAGGATTCATCCAAGCCATGAAGATTTTGGACGGTGGACGTATCTCCATCGCTGCACTTTCACTCGGTATCGCCAAAGGAGCTTACGAAGCAAGCGTCGCCTATAGCAAAGAACGTGAGCAATTCGGACAGCCGATCTCTAAGTTCCAAGCGATTGCGTTTAAGTTGGCGGACATGCAAACAACCATCCATGCGGCAGAAGCACTTACACGTCATGCAGGTGGACTCAAGGACGCTCATCTTCCAATGACCAGAATTGCTGCGATGGCGAAATACCAAGCCTCTGAGGTTTGTGTGGCTGTGGCTACAGATGCGATTCAGATCTTCGGTGGATACGGTTACACGAAAGACTACCCAGTAGAGAAGTTCTTCCGCGACTCAAAGCTCTGCACCATCGGTGAAGGAACAAGCGAGATTCAGAAGCTTGTGATTTCTCGGATGTGGTTGAAGGGTAAGGAGTAAAAGTACTTTTGAAGCTGGACCGCTATCGCTGCTAGAAGCTGGACTTGCTAGCGGAATGATAATCCTTGCGATTACAATTCAAAAAAGCCCACGACTTTTAAGTGTCGAGGGCTTTTTTTTATGATGTATTTGATCCTTACGGCAAAACCACCAAGCGTTGACTGCCTCGCGATTCTCCTGAACGATTTGTGAGCATAAGACTATAGACTCCTGGAGCTTGTGTAAAGATGTTCGCAATGTTATCGGCGCTTCCTTGGTAGACGACTTGCCCAGTGCTTGTAAACACGGTCAAAACATCTCCTGCATCAAGGCCATCAAAAGATATCTCGCCTTTTGTTGGATTTGGATACGCTTTCCATGTTTTGGCGAAAGCTGAAGTACGTCGAGTATTCACCACGCCATCTCTGCGAAAAGGACTTAAACCTCCACGCTCGTTACCTAGTAGCATTAATTCAATCCCTTGTGCGTCGCGACCAAAGCATGGATCTAAATCGAAGCCAGCCTTTGTTTCCAACTCGGCTTGAAGCGTTGCCGTTCCTCCAGCACCACTAGGTAAATCAGTATAAACAAGCATGCGCCCTTGTCCAGAACCTACATAAAGTACCGGTTCTCCATTTATCTCGATGGCTGCAGGACGCGCAAGAGCGGTGCTGTTAAACCCAGGGATCCGCGTATCAATCCGCCCATAAAAATCATCGGTTGCGGTACTCGAAAATTGAGGATTTGTTCTAGTCCCTTGGTTGAGATATAGACTTACGCTACCTCTGCGAAGTCCTATGAGCAAATCCAGCAACCCATCACTATTGACGTCGATCACAGCTGGGGAAGATTGAATTCCAGCACTGATGCCCATCCAAGAAAGAGTGAGGGAAGGGAAATTAGCAACTCCTCCACTACCCGTATTTTCAACGTAAGTGATCACTCCTAATTCAGATCCGATGAGCAAATCAGCATCGCCATCGTTGTCCATATCTTGAAGTAAAGGATCTAACCCGAGCAGATTAACACGCAATTCTGCGTTGAGGCTATTTAGCCACGCTGGTGAACTCTCGTCATAACCTCCTGAAGAATTAGAAGTATAAAGTGCAAGTTCTGCTACTCGATCGTCAGGAAAGTTTTCGTCGTAGTAGAAATCGTTGCCAACGAGGATATCATCGATTCCATCACCATTTAGGTCGGCCATCGTAAGGTGACTCCCACTTCCATGGTCGAAAGCCTGATTGCTTAAGAAATCTTTTTGAGCGAGAGAAAGCTGACCTGGCACCTCGCCAGAAGGTTCGTAGCGCCAAAGCACCTCGTAGTTCTGAGATACATTCTCGTTTGTTGGACTTACGAGATAGGTATTCACACCGTCTTTGTCAAAGTCAACTCCGTAAGCTGCAGGAAAAAAGGTGATTTCCACTGGCGTTGTTCCTGAAGGCCAATCGGTACTTGCTTCTGTAAAAAAAGCGTCTCCATTGACAGGCTCATTGATGAGCTGCGTCATGAAATCACTGTTGATGTCTCCAAGCAAAAGGTCTAAATCTCCATCACCATCGACATCTGAGGCCGTAATTGTTGAACCGGGGTGAATACCACTCCTGCTTCCTAAGCCTCCCCCTTGAGGGGCAAAAGGTGTAGCACATGTACCTGGTGTAGAAGCTAAGAAAATAGACCCATCGTTTGAGCTTTCGAGCACTCCGCCGTAGCAATTTGTACGTCTAATAAATTGGAGAAAATCTGCTGGAGTAGAACCGCCGGTTGCAATATTTTCATAGTGATACATGTAGCTACCGCCGGCTTCAAACGTCACGATGTCTAGATCGCCATCGTTATCAAAATCTTCAATAGAAGGAATGTCGGTGATCGCGTGATAGACGATAAGCTCTTCCCCATTACTATCGTAATACAAGAGGTCTTCAGGGCGATCAGGAAAGGCAACTAAAGTAAAAGTTAATCGACCATTTTGTCGGGCCCCTTTGTGCACTTCGATCGTCGATTTTCCCGAAACTGAAGAAAAAGTAAATAGATCTATAATGCCGTCGTTGTCAAAATCGCGGGGCATTACAAAGTTTGTAGCTGCTGGCCAACCAGCAGTCAATGATGCATCATAAATGAAGGGCGTTTCAGGAACCAGCGACTGGCGAAAGCCTAGGTGGATATCCCCTGCTTTATCAAAAATGTATAGTTCATCACTGCCATCACCATCTATGTCAACCAAATGGACTTGAGGGTTATTCAATCCACCAGTCGTCAAATAAATCTGATCAATGCCATCCTTAGATAAGGACGGTTTCCAAGTCGCGTCGCGTGTAAGTCCGTATTGACCGAAAAGGCTAGCAAACGCTAGAAAAACAATCCAACTTGTTAACAGTACTCGCTTCATAGGCTATAAAGATGCAACTCATCTGTTCGATTTCAACATAGAAGTGGATGTTTGGCTTCTTTGTGACACGTGAACTCTCTTACATTCGGGCGCACATGGAATTTCAATCCTTTTATAAGCACAATCAAGGAAGTCTTCTCGCGAAGCTTTCCGCTTTGTTTATCCTTTGCTTACTTGCTAATCCACTTATCTCTTCTGGACAATCAACAGCCGCAGATGTTCAACGAACATTGGGTTGGACTGCCAACCAGGAGTTAAGCTATAACGGTGAGAAACAGTCGGCCATTGCGATTAGCGAACAAATGCTCGCGGCTGGTGAAAGTGGCAAGCTCTTTTTAATCAAAGAAAACGGGGCCGCCCGCCTCGTACATGCCTCGGTCGATGCAGCAAAAAATGTACGACTTAAGTCCATTCCGCTTTGGCTTTCTATCGTTCCTCCACTCATTGCTATTCTGCTTGCCTTGCTCTTCAAGGAAGTAGTGACAAGCCTTTTCATTGGAATTCTGAGTGGCTCCTTCATCGCCGGAGGAATGCGACTTGATGGGATTTACTATGTTTTTAAGAGCATTTGGGATGTATCAGCAGATTTTTTCATCAGAGCCTTGAATGACTCAGGCCACCTTTCGGTGATACTCTTTTCACTTCTTATCGGGGGCATGGTTTCCATCATTTCCAAAAATGGAGGAATGGCTGGTGTAGTGAAAAAGCTCTCAGTCATCGCTAAAGATCGAATGAGTGCGCAGTTGAGCACGTACCTTTTGGGGATTGCGATCTTCTTCGATGACTATGCGAACACACTCATCGTTGGAAACACGATGCGGCAGGTTACCGATCGTTTTGGCGTAAGCAGGGAAAAACTAGCCTACCTCGTTGATGCAACCGCCGCCCCAATTGCGAGTGTTGCTTTCATTACCACCTGGATTGGAGCTGAGCTTGGGTACATTCAAAGTGGCATCGAAGCGATCGAAGACTTCCCAATTTCTACGACGCCATATGCGATCTTTTTAGAGTCACTGAAGTATAGTTTTTATCCGATCATGACCTTGATTTTCATGTTCATGCTCATTCGAAGTAGGAGGGATTTTGGTCCGATGCTGAAAGCTGAAAGAGGCGCCGCTTCCGCCTTTCGGCAAAACCAGTCCAAGCAACCCTCAAGTGATGCCGATGGCGATATCATGGCGACGGGCATAGACGATGATGAATTTACTCCAGTAGAAAACGCTCCACTGCAAGCGCGCAACGCCTTATTTCCTATTCTCACAGTAATTGCGGTTACCATTTTTGGACTCATCGATACAGGCATGAACAGCGCTGGTGCTGACCTTGGCATCCTATCTAGCAACTATGGGGACATTTGGGCAGCACTCGGTTCTGATTTACCCAATGGTGCTGGTTTCTTTAGAAAAATCGGACTGCTCATTGGTTCTTCCGATAGCTATGTGGCACTGCTCTGGGCTTCACTAAGTGGAGTGATCGTAGCGCTTGCAATGACCTTAGGAAGAAAGATCATGACGCTCGAAAAAGCAATGGAGAGCATGCTGCATGGTTTTGGGACGATGCTCCCTGCACTTGTCATTTTGACCTTGGCGTGGAGTCTAGCCGCCGTTACAGAAGACCTGCATACCGCAACTTTTCTCACCGAGGCTTTACAGGGCAACATTGCTCCAGTGCTGCTTCCTGCCTTGATTTTTGTGCTGGCTGCTTTCATCAGCTTCTCCACGGGTAGTTCTTGGAGTACAATGGCGATTCTATATCCGATTGCGATTCCTACGACTTGGGCGGTGGCGATGGCTGCAGGTTTCGATGTTGATCACAGCTACGCCTTATTGCTCAATGTGGTGAGTACTGTGCTTGCTGCAAGCGTGCTTGGAGACCATTGTTCTCCGATCAGCGACACAACTATTTTAAGTTCATTGGCTAGCAACTGTGATCACCTTCAGCATGTCAAAACTCAAATGCCGTATGCATTGACAGTTGGTGCGATTGCTTTGACTGCCAACATTATTACTGCGGTATTTGACGGCGGATGGCCACTTTCATTTCTAATGCTGGTTGGGAGTGTCGCAGCGTTTTGGGCGATCATTCGGTATTGGGGTAAAGAAGTAGAACAGGCTTAAGCGGCATCATTAAACTATGCGGATAAAGCGCTGTTCTGCAACTGTGGCTAAAGCAACCGCCAAACGAGATTTACCTAGCAAGATGTGCCCCGTATGTGACCGTCCATTTACATGGAGGAAAAAATGGGAGCGTGACTGGGAAAATGTAATCTATTGTAGTGTTCGCTGTCGACGCGATGCTAAAAAACAAGAACCCCAATGAGTTCAAGTCAAGCTTCCTCAACTCGTCAGCACCCCTTTGATCAAGAAGGTCCATCGCCCTTCCACCCGCTCAATGTCATCATGATCTTGACCTTGATCGGCATTGCTATGTTGTTTTTAGCCTTTTCAGGGGCATTCATTTACTCGCGTATGCAGGCTGATTTGCCGCCTGTTGATGTACCATGGATGTTTGGCTTAAATAGTCTCGTATTACTTGCCAGTTCGTATACCATCGGCCAAGCGACGAAAGCTTTCAAGGCCGACGACACAGAGAAGTATAAGCAAACACTACTCTACACCATGGGGTTAAGTGTGCTTTTCCTTATTCTTCAAATCATCGCTTGGCAGATGCTCTTTGGTGAGAATATTTTCCCAAGTACAGATAATTCGGCAGGCTACCTCTATGTATTGTCAGGTTTACACTTCGCACACGTCATCGCCGGATTGCCCTTCATCGCTGGTTTCTATTGGGTAGCCAGAAAGCGTATGAAGGAGCCCGTAAGTGTGCTGGTTTATTTCTCCGATCCAGAAAAACGTCTCAAGTTGAAGATGCTAACCTTGTACTGGCACTTTATGGATGCGCTGTGGATTTATCTGGTGGTCTTCTTGTTCATCAATCGCTTGATGTACTAAGGCGATACTTCGCAGTTCTTACAACGGGCTTTTTTGAAACAGCTACAAAGATCAGTTTTACAGCGTGACTTTAATGGGTCAATGACCACGCCACCACTCCGGCAGCCACACTCACATTAAAGCTCTGTTTGGCCCCGCCTTGGGGAATCTCGATCACCTCATCTACTAGCGCTAGTGTCTCAGCACTTACTCCCCTCACTTCATTGCCGAGGATCACAACTGTACCTGCATACTTGGTAGCCTCATAGTCATCGAGCATGGTCGAATTAGACGTTTGCTCCAAAGCAGCTATGCGATAGTTGTTTTGGCGAAAGCTGGAAAGACAGCTCGCAAGGTCAGCTTCTTGTCGCCAAGGAACCGATGCCTCAGCCCCCAATGACGTTTTGAGAATCTCTCTATGCGGCGGGCAAGGTGTGTAGCCTGTCATGATGACAGCTTCCAAAACGAAGCCATCTGCTGTTCGTAAAACGGACCCCACATTGTTTCCCGATCGAATATTTTCGAGGATAAACACAACAGGTTTGCGCTTTTGTATCAACGCATCTTCAGGTGCTAAACGTCCATGCTCTTGAACGCTTTTTTGCTTAAAATCAGCCAAAGGTTATGATTCCGTTTTAGCTGTAGATTTTTTCTTCTCTGCACTCTTTTCTCTTCGCTTTGAATAATCGAGCGTTGCTTTTATAAACGATACGAAAAGTGGATGAGGAGTTTCTACGGTCGACTTTAATTCCGGGTGAAATTGAGCACCGAGGAAATATGGATGACCATCCAACTCAACGATTTCTGCAAGTCCTGTTTGGGGATTGGTACCTGTTATTTTTAGTCCAGCTTGCGCTAAAACATCCTTATACGCATTGTTGAACTCGTAGCGGTGACGGTGACGCTCTTCGATCTTCTTCTTACCGTATGCTTTTGCGGCAAGAGACTTAGGCTCGAGGTTACAGTCATACGATCCGAGGCGCATCGTACCTCCTTTCAGTGTAACCAACTTTTGATCTTCCATGAGGTCGATAACAGGATCGATGGTGTCGGTATTAACCTCTGTACTTGCTGCGTGTGGAAGTTCTGCAACATTTCGAGCGACTTCGACAACTGCACACTGCATACCGAGGCAAATTCCGAAGAAAGGCACTTGGTGTTCGCGGCAAAACTGAATGGCTTTGAGTTTTCCTTCGATTCCACGCTCACCAAATCCTGGTGCTACGAGCACTCCATCGAATTTGTGAAGCAGCTCGATCACCTCCTTGTCAGAGACTTGGAGAGACTCGCTGTGAATAGGTGTTACGCGGACTTTACAATCGTTCATTGCACCTGCGTGAATGAAGGATTCGTAGATCGATTTGTAGGCATCCTGCAACTCATTGTACTTTCCAACGAGTGCAACTTTAACTTCTCTACTCGGATTTTTGAGTTTTGAAATGAAGCCTTTCCAAGCCTTGAGGTTTGGCTCTTTTCGGTCAATAAGTCTGAGCTTAGAGATCACCGTCGTGTCGAGATTCTCCTTGAGCATCATGAGTGGAACATCATAAATGGTCTCTGCGTCTAATGACTCGACGACGCTCGATACTTCCACATTACAGAACAGCGCAAGTTTGCGGCGGATCGCCATTCCAATAGGATGCTCGGTACGACAAACGAGGATATCTGGCTGAATACCTTTGCTCTGAAGTTCTTTGACGGAGTGTTGCGTTGGTTTCGTTTTAAGCTCACCGGCAGCACTTAAATATGGGATGAGCGTAAGGTGAACAACGATACAGTTGTCTGTTCCCAGCTCCCATCGGAGTTGACGAAGTGCTTCCAAAAATGGAAGACTTTCAATGTCACCAACGGTACCTCCAAGCTCGGTGATCACGATATCATGATCATTGTTTGCGCCAAGTAATTGTACGCGACGTTTGATCTCATCGGTGATGTGAGGTACGACTTGAACAGTTTTACCGAGGTAGTCGCCACGACGCTCGCGCTCGATGACATTCTTGTAAATACGACCGGTCGTAACGTTGTTCGCTTGGCTGGTGGGTTTGCCTAAAAAACGTTCGTAGTGGCCAAGGTCTAGATCTGTTTCTGCTCCATCGTCAGTCACATAGCACTCCCCGTGTTCGTAAGGATTAAGCGTACCTGGATCGACGTTGATATATGGATCAAACTTCTGAATGGTGACATTAAATCCACGTGCTTGAAGAAGTTTCGCGAGAGAAGCGGCAATAATGCCTTTACCGAGAGAGGAAGTCACCCCACCGGTGACGAAGATGTATTTGGTCATTGCCGCAACTGTTGGTTACGGGGCATAAAGGTAAGGTGGCTTTTTGTAGGCTTTCGCTAAAACTTGAGTAGACT
>CALDTK010000129.1 GCA_937924035.1 uncultured Saprospiraceae bacterium
GCAAAAAGCATCCAACCGTCGCCAGAAAATCGTGGAGAAGGTGAAGGGTCCGAGTCAGTATGATCTAGATGATCAGGCGAAGAGTGAGAAGGTAGCGGCTAAGATTAGGGCGCAGGCGCCGAAGGCTGAGGGGAAGAAGGTAAAAGCAAAGGTAAAATCGAAGGTGAAGAAGAAGTCGTAAGGGGCTAATTTCTCAAATCTCTGACTTTGGTAGTAGGGATGCGAGTTCCTCGATCTGTAGATTTTTATTGAGGCTCAGCCCATATCTACCGCACCATATCCATCATCCCGCTATAGCTGCTTACGACATCATACCGTACCCGCGCGTCATCACCCGATTGCTCTCGCAATCGCTCAAAGAATTTGCGGGCGCAATTGATCTTAACATCCTCGATGCCGCGCAGTTGTAGCGTTGACATGCTGCCTTTGGTCTCCGCAATGAAGTAGATGTGCTTGACCGCGTTTTCTTCAAACACAATGGCCCAATCAGGATTATAGTCGCCTACTGGCGTGGGGATTTTAAACTTGCCTGGGAGCTTGGCGTAAACTACTACTTCTTGTGCTGCATCTAACTTCTGTGCAAAGGTGCGCTCACCCTGTGAGTCTGTTTTAACGTAATCGTAAATATGCTTGCGAAGCTTTTCGGTGGCATGCGCAAAAGGAATCGTCTCAGGCACAAAAATGTCCGCATCGTAGGTGCCTCCTGTCCGATCGTAAGTGAGGTGCTCAACGACCAAGCTAGCCTTCTGCTCTACGATGAGCCTAGAAATTTGAACGATGAACTGCTCCGGATTGAACTTGTACATCTCAAATTTGCCAGGATCAATGCCTTTCAAAATTTCAGCAGCAGTAGCTCTAGTAATATCGGCTTGTGCTGCAATTCTGCCTAGCAAATCATAGCGGACTTCCGATTGGACCTCAACCTTTTCATCTGCAAAATTCGTCTCCTTTGCATTCGTAAACATGGCACCTTGTGTCATGTCGCCCTCTACGTAGCTGTCTTTCTGAACCCCACGTTCTATTTGATAGGTTACAGCGGTGACGGTAAGTTGGCGATTAATTGCAGGGATTGAATTTCGGATCAACTCTTCGGTGCTGAAATCTACTTGGTAGACTTGTTGCTTGTTGATCTTACTCCAAAGTGCCTGGAATTCTTGACGATGGTAATTGTTATTGATGTTGACCACCTTATCTCTACCGCCTCGATCAAATCCAGGAAGTGCCGCGTCGGTATAGACACTTTGAATCAATTGGTGCACAGACGCCTCATACGGTTGTAGCTCCTCGGGAAGCGTCGCGAGCTCTTCTTTCTCTTTCGCGTCGTAGTATCCTGCGGTGATTTGTTTTTCGAAATCTCGGTAGTCATTCTTGATGAGATAGTGCTCCAGTTGAGCCGCTAAGCGTTCATCAATTTTCAGCTTGCCTTCTTCATTGACAAGTTCTTTGTTCAAGAAGAAAGCCTCATCCGCTCTTTTCGGTCGACCGTCTACAGCGTCCTTGTACTCTTCTTGAAGTCGTTTGACATATGAGCTATACTGCTCGTCGGTTACGACCGTAAGTACATTGATGTCGTGAACCTCGGATGGATCATCCATTCGGACATAGCCTCCTTGCCCGTCTGACTGTACAGCGATACGCAAGCCACGACCGAGCTCTTGGCGACGGGTATGGTCACCTTTCTTTTCGTCATATACAGTATGCTTGAGAAAGCACATCACGAACACATTTGGATTGTCCCAACCTTCTCGTAACGCCGAGTGTGAAAAGATGAAACGCACAGGTTCTTCTAAAGAAAGAAGCGTCTCTTTCTTACGCAGGATAAGGTCATACGCATCAACATCATCGCTCGATCCATCTCTCTTGGATTTAGGATCTTTAAGATGCTTACTCTTTTTGTCAATGGAGAAATAACCCTCGTGTACTACTGCAGCCTCATCAAGCTTTAGGTAGTTGTGATAAGCAGACTCGAAGGCAATTTCTTCGAGCTTTTCCTTTTTTAATGCATCATACTCTTCTTCGAAAATACGTGCGTACTCGCCTAGTGTATCCTCTCGATCGTAGTCGCGATACTTCGCAACAGAGTCGATGAAAAACAACGAAAGCACTTTGATTTTTCTACCGTGTAGCTGTTCTTCACGGGCAAGGTGTGCTCTGATTGCCTCTCGAATCTGGATACGACGCAGGTTGTCTTCTGTTGAGTCGTCAACTGCCTCACCTGCATAGATTTTTACGCCGTTCGAAAATTCAACCGCATTTTCTAGCGGTATGATGTCGCTTATTTTGAAGCCTTTGTATTCTTCGAGCCCTTTGGAATGTACAAACAGATCATTGTGCGCTTTGTCAACTTTTACGCGCTGACGTACACGCGTACCATTAGCGCGTTTCTGCTCAATCTCGATACGTGCCGTTGGAGCGTTAGTGCTGACATCAATGCGCTCTAGGTATAAGTATGCTTTTCCTCCAGCTAGGCCTTTGGCCGTTACGCCAATAGGAGCGATTTTCTTAACTAACTTTTGGTTGTACGCATCGAGTGCATCAAGTCTATAGACGAGGTTGCGTTGCACCTTATGCGTCGCTGAGTATCGCAGAATAGCCAGCGCATTGAACTCAGGCAACTTCTCCTTGGTCACCTTGCCTTCCATTTTTTGTGGCTCGTCAAGGATGAGGATCGGTTGTGTTTTCGCTAAAACGTCAATTGGGCGGCGCGTATGAAAATCATCTAACTCTTCATAAATGCGACGTGCATCCTTTCCTCTTGCGGCAAAAGCTTGCGTATTGATCACCATCACATTGATACCACCATCACTGGCAAAACTGTCAATTTTTGAAAGGTCGGAGGAATTATAAATGAACGAGCGAATTCGCTTTCCATAGTGGAAGTGAAAGTGCTCGGCCATCAATTGTATGGAAGCAAAGACTCCTTCACGGATGGCCACACTCGGTACCATGACGATGAACTTGTTCCAGCCGTAAGTTTTATGAAGTTCAAAGATTGTCTTCAGGTATACGTAGGTTTTGCCCGTGCCCGTCTCCATTTCAACGTCGAGGTTGATTTTTGAGCCTGGACTGCCCACCATTTGACTTAGCTCTTTGATGGTGTACTGCTTACGCTGGATTTTGCGCAGGTTGTCAAATTGCTGCGTATGGCTAAGCTTCACTTCTGCATTGCGAAATCCTAGCTCTGCAAAGTCTAGTTGACCTTTGCCCGGATCCATTCGGTAGCGTGAGGAACTCACATGTGGCTGACCTTCGAAATAGTCGACTACTGCTTGTACAGCCTCTGTTTGGAAGGGTTGAATTTTATACTTAAAGCCCATGTCTAAAGTACTTTAAGCGTCGAGTTCGGCGCAAAATGCTTCCTCACCTGCTCGGCATTAATCTTGGCGCTGTCGCTTGTAAAGGCAGCATCTCTAAACACGACACGGTCTGGATTACGCTTGGCGATGGCTTTCACAAGGTCTTCTGTTACCGCTTTCGCAAAACAAGCCACGAGGTCGTTATTGGCCACCGTGTAGACGTCGACTCCTTCTAGCTGTTCTAGTTGGATAGGTAAATCGAGCGGCACGCCCATGTCGAGCATAACCTGAAAGAGCAAGTCTTCTGCACTACGATCGTCTTTGAGGTTGTCGACAAGGCCATCTAGTTCATTCTGTGTGGTCTCTGTTGGTGTGTAGTAGACATCACGCATCGAGGTAATATCGATCTTTAAAACACGGAAGCCAGTATCTCCTTTCCAGTCCGGATGTTTCTCCTTTATTTTTTTGCCTGCTCGGCGGAGGCGTTCTTTGGTGATTTCAGCGATGTTGGCGTAGCCCGCTTTGTGCGCCTCTGATTTTTCATCGGTTACTTCTGGTAATTGTACACAGATGTATTTGCGCTTGCCTCCATCTTCTGCATTGAGTTTCATGACAGCGTGGCCAGTGGTGCCAGAACCCGCGAAGAAGTCGAGGATGATGTCGTTAGTTTGAGCATTGGATATATGAATAATTTTTTCTAGGAGCCTGATGGGTTTTGGGCTGTCAAATAATCCAATACCATCAAATAGTTTTTTTAAATTTTGTCTTCCTTCCTGATTGTGTCCATAATCTTGATGAAACCATATGGTGTTTGGCCGTATTCCACTTTGAACTTCACTTAGAAATGTTTTTAGTCTTGGAGTGCCCGAGCCATCTTTGCCGAACCAAATTCTATTATCATTTTTTAATTCTAAAAACTTATCTTGAGATACACTCCAGTATCTACCGCTTGGTGGTGAGGATTTTCTGCCTGAAGGAGAAGTTATTTCGTATTCTAAGCTAGGTCCTCCTGATCTCGCAGATAGGACAACAGATGTCCAGACTCCTCTTGAATCATTGTCAGGATTGGAGTATCCTTTAGGGATAGCATCTTTTCTGTCAAGCAAATTTAATTCCCATCCATTGGTTGAATGAATCTTTGAGGATTTAGCGTAACAAACAATACTGTCGTGCATCGTCGAAAAATATGTAGCATCATTAGCTCGAGAAAACTTCTTCTGCCAAATAATGGTTGAAACATAATTGTGGCTTCCCATAATATCGTCGCAAGCAACTTTTAGATTAGCTTGCTCACTTTCATCTATCGATATAAATATTACCCCATCCTCCCTCAGCAAATTCCTTGCAATTTTCAATCTGGAATACATCATCGTCAGCCAATCGGAATGATAGCGACCGTTGCTGTCGGTGTTGAGTTGGAGGCGGTTTCCCTCTTCGTCTTTTTGCCCACTCCGTTCTAGGTATTCTTGTGTGTTTTCGGTAAAGTTGTCTTTGTAAACAAAGTCTTTTCCTGTGTTGTACGGCGGGTCGATGTAGATCATCTTTACCTTGCCCAGGTAGGTTTCTTGGAGGAGTTTGAGGGCGTCTAGGTTGTCTCCTTCAATGAAGAGGTTTTGGGTGGTGTCAAAGTCTACGCTTTCTTCACGGGCAGGGCGTAGTGTCTTGCGTATGGGGGCATTGGCCGTCAAGATCGCTTGCCTTTTGCCCGGCCAAGTAAGTTGGTAGCGTTCTTTTGGTCCTTCTACGATTTCTCCGCTTAGCTCTTGGCGCAGTTGGTCAAAATCAACGGCGTAGGTGAGCTGGCCTGTGGTTTCGTCGCGGGTTTCGGTGACGCAATTTGGGAACAGTTTTCGTATTTTATCTACGTTGCTTGCTACACCGTCTGGTGTTTGCATGGGGAGTTTAGGGATAGCGGGCATAGGGGGATATTGGAGTTGGGTTTTGGCGAAAGCTACGGGAAATAAGGAGCTTTCAAAGCCAAATGAGAAAGGTAACCGTTTGAAAGGATGCCTATTTTCTCAATAGCATAAATGGGTGCACTTACTACGTATACTTAACTAGAGGTTTAGACGTGGCGATCCACAGCGTACTAAAGTACTAGAAAGATACTTTTGCGATCCGTTTGAGGTGCAACTTTGGCCTACAAACTCTGTAGCGACCCAAAAAGGGCTGTTTTTGGGTCACAAATGTCGTAGTGAGTCGCGGATGAGTCAGAAGAAGATCAAAAGTTCCTGAAGTGTCCGCATATGCATATGTCCGTTTTTTCCTTATCGCGGATTGCATCACTGGAATTATAGAAAACCTTGACTGGCCGTTTGATGTAGGGCCCAAAACCTTCTAGGAAGTCTTTTTTCTGCCTTGGGATAGATTTATATTTGGTAGTTGTACCTTTTCGCATTAGTTCTAGGTATGCTATTTCTAGTTGTGTCATCTTGTCGTTTTGAGAAAAGGCAGTTTGTGTGTGATAGTGCTAAGTCTTGAATTTAGTAATTGTCGAAATTGGAAATTGCGTTAGGATAATATACTAAACTTCAGGATTTGACCTAAAAGCCAAATCTGTTAGTTCTTTCATGACCTTTTTATCTCTAGGATTTCCCCAGCCAACTATGAGCGCATGGGCTAGATTTTCTCCAGTCCTCTCATATTCAGGATGGCTTTCGTCTACGGCATCAAGAACAACATCAAGCCCAATGGATCTCACATCTCCAACTCGCAGAGAGAAGTAAATATAATCGGTTGAATCAAGGTGGGCAATTTCGTTTGGGAGGAGTCTTACGACATCACAGGACAAACCGTCTTCATATTCTGGAGGCTTAATTTTCTTACCTCTGCTGTCTTTCAGGCTTGCTAGCTGGAAACTTACAGTCTCTGGTCGACCTGTTTTCTTGTTGAATCGCGCAGGATTTCGTGAGACCCTTCGGCAAACGATGTCTTCGTCAGTAAGCATCCTTTAGAGGGCCTACTTGAGACGATTTATACCTTCAGAAATTATCTGAAAGATAGGCTGGTCTAGTTCGTCGGTAAAATATTGGTTTTCTACACCGTCACGCATTACGATCCAGCGGAAATCGACATCATCAACAAAAAGTTCGATATCATATCCATTATATGTAAAGCATAACTCGAGCTCGTCGCTTGGCCCAGGTACGATCGTTTCTACAACTGTGTATTGGTCTAGTGCATGGAGCACACACAAACCTAAATCGCAAGCTTTATCAGAGAGAGCGGTGGCATTATAGCCATCCCACCCATCTTCGAGTTTTTTAAAGCTTCTCAGTTCTTGAATCTTGGCAATTGTCTCTTTACTGGGAGGACCATCAAATTGACGCTCAGTAGTTACGATACTACGTACATCACGGGTATTTGTAGAGTTAGACCGTTCGACAGTTCTTAGATCCTGCTCATTCTGAAATACTGTATCCATAATCTTTACGGTTTTTCTGATTGAGAAGATAGTTCAAAGTAAGCACGTAGGTGGGAGTGCTTGCTCATATTCGTGAAAATTGACCTAGTTTGGGTATGCACATCGCTTACCCAATCTCCCACTTGTCCTAGTTTTAACGACAAGTCGTGTGCCATGGTTGTGGCATCTATTTCCCAATAGGCAATTTGGTCGCCTCCTTCTTCACTCTCGTCTCTATGTCTCACAGTTACACGACCTAAATTGTTGGGCAATTCGTAAGTACGAAGAATGTCTTGGCTTAGTAATCGAAGTTTTTCGTTTGGGGCTTGGATTTCATATGTCGTAGAGACCTTCAAGCCTAGATATTCACTGAAGAATTGACTCGTTTTGAGCTTTTCTTCTGTATATCCGTGATGCTTTCGAAGATATGCTTCAAAATGTTTAACTTCTAAGCGATTGATAAGCAAAAACCTCAGCTCGACTAGTTCTAAGTAATCTGAAGGATAAGCTTCTCCAAGATTTTTTACTGCTTTTTGAAGTGCTTGCGAAAAATGCTCCCAATCATACTGTTTACCACTTTCATTGAAAGACATAAGTCCTGAGCCTAACTGGATCAAAGGATAACCACTTTCATGTGCAAAACGAAAGATGGGGTTATAGTTACTTTGAAAAGGACCAAGCCCAAGGGGTGTTGTAATCCGCCGAAAAGTTGGATATTCTTTGCTAATTAGCTGGTGAAGATGCCCAACAGCTAAGTCAAGACCCGTATCGTACCGCGCTCCTTGTGGAGTATTGGGCAAAGCCCACTTTAGTGAGACAATGGCCTCTCTCAAAGGAGCATTGGGTAAGTACTCTGCACTATGTGATCGATTACTCACGATGCGAATAACGTCAATTTACTCATCTTTTGCGTATGTCTTGCGTATTATCTACGTCAGAAAGTTTAGACAATTGATCAATCTCCCCCTCCAAGGCATGTATGCGTGCATTCAGCTCGATCCTCAAATTGAATTGTTTTTCGCGTTGGTGCCTCTTTTTAAGCTTTTCGAGCTCCCGTTGCATTTTGCTCAATTCGGCTGCACGGCCAAAGCTGTCGTCTAGGCTTTCACCTGCACGTACAGTGTTGGGCAGGAGACTACTCAATAGCTTTCCGTAAAGTTGCTCAAGGTTGAGGGCGTGTGGAAGGTTTTGACGAAAGTCCGAGGATCCTCGCAAAGCGGGACTGTCATCAATCCAACCGGAACGATAGTAGTCGTAGGTAACAAACTCTGCTGGTCGCGAACGAGATGGACGTTTGTAGGTAGCAACAAGGCAAAGCTGATCTTGGTGCGTAAGCTCAAACAGAGTTGGTTTGGGTATTGCCTTATCAAGATATGCCAGGATTGCATCAGGACAGTTAGGCGTGTGCAGTTTTAGCGAAAGCACATTGATTTCTGAAACGGCAGGGGTGGCAGCAAGATTGAGGGTATGTGGCGCTAGCAAATGCGTCCAATCAATGCGCTCAATATGCTTGGAGAGTAGGGTGCGTAGCCGTGCTGTGGGCTTCACTTGGATGCCTAACTTATTTTTTGTGATCCGCTTGTTGAACTCAGTGGTTTGCGGAAATTTATATAGATGATGGAGCACAGTTTACATTGTTTGCGTAGGCTCTACAACGATAAAAGCCGTCAGTTCGAAATCGGCGAGTTCGGCGAATCCTTCTTGCAATGCGCTACTCGGACTTTCTGAAAACAAACTGTCAACGTCTTTGTCATGCTTGCGGGCTACCATCGCGGCAATCGCTTTTGATAGAAGGGTAGAGTAGTCGGTCATTTTGTTGCCATCCATGGTGCGTGCATTAAAGGTTTTGCAAACCGTTTCGATGGGCGTGTTTTTATCTCGGCAGTTGGCACGTAATAGGTCTAGCAGTTTTTTAGGGTAGGTGTGGTCGACGATAAGTTCGCCATCCGGGTCTACATACACGAGGTAGTTTGGATGCAAGCGGTTTTGCTTGGCAAGGCTGGGCGCTTGGTTGATGCTACGCAACACAAATACGACACCTTCGGGTAGGCCGTGTTCTGGATCGGCAGGTACGACGGCATGTAACCCGGCGGGCAGATTGTCCAGCTCTCCGTGCTCACGTACGTAGTTGACCAAGTCCATGCGAAAGTCGTTCAATCCCAAATCAGTAATTGAAATTCCTGATTTGGCGTCTTCGAGTTCGATAACTTCGTCTTGAAGACGAGAGAGTTGTTCACGTCGGTAGCTCGCATTGCTGTTTTGATTGGTGAGTACATTATCGTCACCCGTTGCGGTGACATCTGCGATCACCATGCGGTTTTCGACGCGCTCTTTTAGGTTGATATATTCATCGAGCGAGATATCTGGCCAGTAGTTAACGAGCTGAATAGATTTGTTTTGTGATCCAATTCGATCTACCCGTCCAAACCGCTGAATAATTCTTACGGGATTCCAGTGAATATCGTAGTTAATGAGGTAGTCGCAGTCTTGTAAGTTTTGACCTTCGGATATGCAATCGGTAGCGACCAAGAATTCAATTTCAAAATTTTCATGTGGTAACGTCAACGCTTTCTCTTTTGAGCGTGGAGAGAAGAGCGTAAGAATGGATTGGAAATCAAACCGTTTGCCTAAAGTGCTAGAAGGTGGGGCGCTTCCAGTTACGAGTGCGGTATGTATGCCTCGGCTTTTAAGTGCCACATCAGAAAGGTGCTCGTATAGGTAATTGGCGGTGTCTGCAAAAGCAGTGAAAATGAGTACCTTTTTGTTGCCTTCGTTGATAGGTTGGTCAGCTTTTGCCAAAACATGCGCCATCATATTTTGTAATTTAGCATCATCCTCTGGTTCGACCTTTTGCATGGAAGTCAGCAGGTCGTGCATGATAACGAGGTCACTTGAAAGGTGTTCTCGCCACCCTTCGACGTCCATATCTGAGAGTTCGAATTTAAAGCGACCGCCAACAAGTCCGTCGTCAGGGTCGAGGTCATCTTGTAATTCATCAGAATCGAATTCATCGCTTCCCCATTCTAGAGACCCTGCCCCTCCTGTGTTTACGAAGGCGTCAATTTTGTGAATGGTTGTATCGATATTTCTAGCAAGCGCTCCAAGTGTTAGTCGAAATGAATGTACAGAGCTTTCCAACCTTTTTAGCAGGTTAGTGGTCATCAAAGCTTTCACACCACTTTCACGCGATTGCTGTAGCATACGGCCCTCGCCAGCTTCAGAGCCGTATTTGTCTTCATACTTCTGGCGCCGGCTTGCGAGCACATACTGCAAGGGTGTGTAGACGGCCATGTGGAGCAAGGTGAGCCGCTGAAATATTTCGTTGAAATTGTAGACGTCTGACTTGTGGGTCAGCTGGCAGCGTACAGAGATAGGCCTCCTCCTTTCGGGAAAACTGCCAATAGCAGAGGTGTCATAATAGCGCTCGATGTGTTTGCGTGAGCGTGCGATGGTAACACTGTCTAGTAGTTCGAAAAAATCAAAGTCGAGTGAGTCTAATAGTACTTCTGTTGTCCTGTGCACTGTGGGCAATTCGGACCAGCGGTTAAAAGCTGTTTGAGCTTGTCTGAAAATATCATCGATACTATGGGTGATATTCAGTTTTTCAGCAAGCTGTTCTGATTCGCCTTCGTAGGCAAGGGCTAATTGATTTTTTAGATCGCCAAATCTGTTGTTGACTGGGGTTGCAGAAAGCATTAAAACCTTGGTGCGTACTCCCGCGCGGATGACTCTATCCATGAGTAGGTCGTAGCGGTTGTCGCGCTCTTCACCTGCTCCTGCATTGCGGAAGTTGTGCGATTCATCAATAACAACGAGATCGTATGCTTCCCAGTAGATTTTTGAAATTTGCATTCCATTGCTTTCACCACTGGTACGCGAAAGGTCTGTATGCGAAAGCACATCGTAATTGAAACGGTCTCCAGCGAAGATGTTGGTCCTCAGATTAGCATTGTAGTTGCGCCAATTATCGGAAAGTTTTTTAGGGCAGAGAACGAGTACACGATCGTTGCGCATTTCGTAGTATTTGATCACTGCGAGTGCGGTAAAGGTTTTACCTAATCCGACGCTATCTGCAAGAATGCAACCGTTGAAGGTTTCTAGCTTATTAATGATGCCGGTTGCTGCATCGTTTTGGAAGTTGAAGAGTTTTTTCCAGACGAGCGACTCCCGATACTTGAGGCGCTCCTTTGGAAGTACATCCTCTGAAATGTCTTCGAGGAAAGACTTGAACAGGTTGTAGAGCGTAAAGAAATAGATACGCTCTGGGCTATTTTCTTGATAAACGGTTTCCATTGACTCACACAAGCGCTCAGTCACATCTTGAAGGCGATCTTTATCTGCCCAAAGTGAATTGAATTGCGCCAGCATTCCTGTTACCGTGGGCGTTTCGTCAATTCGTAGTATCGAATAGCCTGCAGAGTTTCCTTTTTCATAGCCAAGCTCAGCTGTTGTAAATCCCGGCACATTCAGATACCCAAAATTTTCCTGGATGCTGTTGGCTGCGGCCAGAAGAGGTGAAACATGAACGTCTGTTTTGACAGATTTGAACTTTGCTTTTCGGCGAATCCAATCTGCGCATTCTCTAGCAATCGCCTTTTGCGTCAGTTGATTACGCAAACGTATTTCAAAATCACTACCATAGACTGTTCGTTCCCGCTGAGCTTTCGGAATGAAAAATTCACGTCGTTCTTTGAGGCCACCACCAGCATCATTCGGTCGCACGAAGGTCGGTGAGGTATAGATGAATTCAAGCTCATTAATTTGCTCGAGCTGTTCGCGCAGCGCTTCATAGGCAAACATTGAAAAGCTCGCTGCAGCAATGCGAAGCTTTGATCCAGATCTGAGGACTTGCTTTAGATCATCACCAAGGCGAATATTTATGTTGTCAATCGGCTTCATTGGTGGCGGATATAGGGATAACAAGACTGTTACTAGTCTACAATGCTAGGATACGAGAAATTTGCGAAGGCGTTGCGTAGTGGGATTTGAGCTAGATCACCAACCAATTTGCCTGAATTGAACGCCTCCGTCTAGAAAGTGCTCTTTGTCCCCATCACCTTGACAGCAACCAACGTAAAGGACAATGACGACCCACAAGACGCATAAATTTTTGCAGAAGCTCATGGCGAGCGGAATAGTGCTCTACGCCCTCCTATTTTTTAGGTACCCTACAGCAGACGAACAGTATCACTGAATTAGTCATGGATCTTTCAAGTTGCCCAATGGACGGTCTGCAGAATTTGGATGCGAATCCAACGGTCTTTCTGTCCGCCTTGCTCGGAGGCATTCTTTTTGGCTGGGGGATCCTCGTTTGGTTTCTGTCTGATACGATCTATGACAAAGCGTCAGAGGAGATACGCAGGGCTGTGCCGGCCAATGCGATCAGTTGGTTTATGATAGATAGTGTTGGGTCGTTCTTGTCGGATAATGCGTTTAATGGAGTGGCAAATTTCATCTTATTGCAGCTGCTGGTTGGACCACTTTGGAGACGAGTGCAAGTATAGGGATAGCGTAGTGAGATCTGTCTTAATATATAGTAGATGCGCTAACCGTAACCTTGCGTCGAAAAATCATAAAGAAGCAATTCAGGCCATAGCAGATAGATTATTTCTGCAGCTCATAGTCTCGTTCTGTATCCAATTAGTCAGGTTTAAGCTGGCCAAATGGATATGAAACATATAATACTACACCAACCTCTTCTTTGCAATTCTGCCTAGCTTGGGCTGTCGAATAGGCTAGGTTGTCTAACCTATCGAGTAATATTTCAGTTCCAAATGCCGTCACCTAGTCGTTAGAAAACGTCAAAATCATGGAAATAATCTTTGTTAAAATATTCAACCCGGTTGCGAAAAGGGTTTTCTTAAATCTGGAGTATTAAGAGCTGGTTGCTATTTCTGATAACCGCTAATAACATCAAGAATGAAACTAGCATACATCCCCATAATTCTCGCCTGCTTCTTTTGCTCCTGCCAGTCTCAAAGCTGCGAGGCTCTTCCTGCTTCTTTTCAGTCCTACGAGGATGCTGCCTCCCAAATACAAAACTCAACTTTTCAAGTTGAGGAGCACGTAAACACTGCTAGTAGTAGTTGGGAGAAAGGCGCCTCCTAATACAGCTGCGATGGAAGCGAAGGCTATTTGATCTTCTGGACGAAGGACAGAGTGTATTGCTATCAGAGCGTTCCTATGAAAGTATGGATAAAACTGAAGGACTCAGATTCTGTCGGAAGCTATTATTCTAAAAATATTAAGGGGCGTTATCGAATAAAAGTAAATAGAAAGCAGTAAGGGTTTTGGCGAAAGCCTAAAGTAAATCCTTAAACAAGCATAAATCCTCAATGCCTCTGTAAACAACCTGAGTCAAGGACTCCCATTTCGAAAAATAAATGGGATCGCATACGTCTCATGGAGGAAGTCGCCAAAGTTCAACTCATTCTATAAAAATCCCTATACCTCCCCCGTCAACTGTTCAAACCTTTCCTCAAAATCAGGAGCTTCTGTGCCCATCCATTTATCCCAAAAGGTGAAATACAATCCATAATTAAAAGTAAACTTTCGGTGATGGTCGTCATGATGCGTCGCACCGATCAACCATTTGGCTAACCAATGTCTCGACCAGCTGCT
>CALDTK010000130.1 GCA_937924035.1 uncultured Saprospiraceae bacterium
AGACCGCTTTCTCACCCACCTTGACCGCTTTCTAGCTATTACGTTTTCGGCAGCAAAACGCTTCTACTTTGGCCTTCACAAACGCATGAAACCTGCACTATGAAGCCTCAACGTAAAACAACTCAAGTATCTCCTGCCGAACTCGCACGCCGCTTTCAGCGTCAATTAGGAACGGAAAAGGGGCTCGACTTAGATGAAGCAGAACTCTTAGATGTCGTTGGACACTATAGAGAGCGTACGATGCTCGACGAGGCACTCAAAGTAGCTGATCGTGCACTTACAAAGTTCGCTTTTTCATCTCGTTTGTACCTCGCTAAAGCTAAAGTGCTAACAGAGCTTCATGTTTACGAATATGCACTCGAAGTTCTGGAACAGGCAGAAACTTACGGACCGGGCACACCTCAGATTAATATTCAAAGAGCGCAAGTGTACGCTGGTCTTGGACTACAAGATGATGCCTTTGCTGAGTTAGATCTCATTGAAGAAACGGACGATCCAGTGCTCAAAAGCATGCGCTCGCTCGCAGAGGCTTTAATTTTTGAGCAACTCGGTCGCAACAACGACATGTACTTTTTCTTAGAGCAAGCGATTCGCGAGTGGCATGGAAACGATGAGGCCCTCCGGCTACTTTGGATTTGCACTGAGCTTACTGGTAAGCACGAGCAAACCGAAATGCTTTGCGAACATGTACTTCAGCAAGATGCCTATAATGCAAAAGCATGGTACAACCTTGGTCATGCAAGAAATGCACAGCATAAAGTAGATGAGGCTCTTGTGGCACTTGAGTACGCATACATCATCAACCCACGCTATGAGTATGCTTATCGTGAAGCTGGCGAAATCTGCTTTGAAAACAAGTTGTACGATCGTGCGATTGAGATCTATGAGGTAATGATGGAGTACATCTGCTGCGACAATGAAGTATTGCTTCGCTTAGGGCAGTCCTACCTGCACGTTGAGTCATTCACACAGGCGCGTATCTGCATTAACCGAGTGCTCACTCGTACTCCTGGCCATGATGAAGCGCTGTACTACAGTGGACTTTGCTATGCGGCAGAGCAAAAGTGGACGCCGGCTGTCAATGCCTACCGTCGCGCAATCGCTACAAACGATCGTAACGAACTTTACTATGCTGGATTAGCCGAAGCATTGGTACAAACAGGTGATATCACACGCGCTGAACATTATTACCAAAAAGCTGCCGACACGGCCCCTGAGATTCACGAACACTGGTTGCGCTACGTTGTATTTCTCTTCGAAACTGGTCGCGCACTAGAAGGACTCTCCGTACTTGATGAGGCAGAAGACCACACCGTAAGCATCGACTTAGACTACTGTCGTGTTGTCCTTATGATTGCCATTGGTCGCGAAGCAGATGCACTGCGCAAATTGTCTGAACTTCTCCAAGAAGACTTCGAGTCACATGAGGTCATTTTCCGCATTGCACCTGTTTTAGAAGAGCACGACTTGGTCAACTCTGTGATCCGTTGTTTTGCATAACTAAAAGAGGGTAACAAATACTTTCATAGGTGGCTCAACTTTTGCGACATAATGGTGTCCAAATGCTGGTCAACTATGTCTTACAACACCTTTACTCAGCGCCTCTTTCTTGGCTTGAGCGTCCTGCTGCTCAGTTTTTCTGCATGTCGACCAGACGATACAGAAGTAATTCGCTTAAATCCGCAGACGTTTAATGCGGAAGACGAAGCAGCTATTGGTAGTCGCCTAACGAACGAAAGTTGGAGAAACGAGAATGTTACTCGCATCACACCCGATAACGGTGAGTTTACAGATGGTGCTTACTTCTACATGCGTCCACTTCTGGAGGGTCTCTTGGATCAACCTTATGTGACACGCCGTGATAGTTTTGATTGGCAGATTCACTTGGTTCTAGACCAGTCTGCGCATGCTTATACACTACCAGGTGGTCAGATCATTCTACATACTGGTCTGTTACACCAACTCGAAAACGAGGCCGAGTGCGTGGGAATTCTAGCGCGTGAAGTCGCTCTTGCAGAGATCGGAGCTCCAATGAATGCACTTGATCGACAAGTAGAAGATAACGTAACACTTGGTGACATGATACTGGGCAACATTGTGCCACTTGACCACATCATTGAAGCTTTGCCTACTATTAATTATTCTGAAGCAGAACTTCTCAAAGCGGACAGTATCGCTGCGCTTCTTGTCTGCCAAAGTGATTATGAGGAACGTGGTCTTACCCTTTCGGTAAAACGTCTTTCAGAGAACTCACCATACGTAGCTGCTCGTCCAGCGAATCGCCATTGGTTCACAACGTTCAACAGTCGCATCAGTGAATGTCCAGGAGCGGACAGCTTGTACCGAGAACGGTATTTGGATGTATTGGATGGTTTTGTACCTCGTTAAAAAGGTATTCTAAGCATCTGAGCTTAAAGTGTACTCTGTTATAAGCATTAGATAGCCGACTAAATCTGATGGGCATTAGGTTATGGTGGTTGCTAGTTATAATTCGCCGAAATACGGGCCTAGCATTACCCGGCTGCAATCTTAGACCGTAGATAGACGGATAAGTGGCTTCTTACTGATCGTATATTGCTTATATGAGTTGGGAAGCGTGGGATAGCACATTGGTACAACCAAGCCACGAAGCACCTGCAAACCTAGACCGTAGATAGACGGGGAAGAGGCTTCTCACTGATCGTATATTGCTTATTTAAGATTAGACGCGTTGGGAAAGCACATTGTCTTCATTGAAATACGACAAAGGCACAAAGCACCTGCAAGCCTAAACCTAGATACACGGACAGGCAACCTCTCACTAATCGTATATTGCTTATATTAGATTGGATGAGTTGGCAAAGCACATTGTATTTCGTCGAAATACGACCAAGCCAAATTGCAGCTTCAACATCTTAGGTACACGATTAGACATTCTTGAAATTCAGTCATGTCAACCTGAGTGCGAGCGAAGTCAATTCGAGACGAGTTCTAACCTTTGTTAGACTGCTGGTACGCGTATACAGCTGCACCAACAGTGCCCGCTTGGTTCATCATAGCAGCAGGTAATACTTCTGCATTCGTTTTTAGTAGGTGCTTATAATTCTCGAATTTCTTCGAAGCTCCACCTCCAAGAAGGATTAAATCTGGAGAAAACAAACGCTCAACTTGAGCAAGGACTTGGTTAAATCGCTTACCCCAGGTATCCCAGCTCAAATCATGGTCCTTGCGCACTTTCCCACTGGCAAAATGCTCACTCTTCATACCGTTTGGCATGTAAAAGTGGCCTAATTCTGTGTTCGGCACAAGTACTCCATCCACAAACATGGCAGAGCCTATTCCTGTTCCAATCGTCAAGAAAATGACAACACCTTCATGTGTTTTGGCTCGACCGAAAAATACACTTGAAAGCCCAGCAGCGTCGGCATCATTTAGTGCATATACTTTTTTATTACTCGCTTTGCCCCAGAGTTTTGCAATTGAGGTGCCGATCCAATCTTCATGAATATTGGCTGCAGAAAGTGCTACTCCATGACTCACAATGGCCGGAAAACCGACACCTATGATTTCACCTTCGTAATCAAACTTGGAGAGCAATTCCTTGAAAGCTTTAGTCATTGCTTTTGGAGTGGCTGGTTGGGGAGTAGTTACTCGAAAACGCTCAGTGAGCAGCTCTCCTGTGGTAACGTCCACAATGGCTCCTTTAATGCCAGAACCTCCAACATCGATGCCTAATATTTCTTTAGCACTGCCCATTTACAAACACATTAAGCCTGTGGCTAATTGATTACACGAACTTGCATGGTGACGTCTTCTATTGGTCGGTCTTGACCTGAAGTAGCAGCTTTGGCAATGGCATCAATTACGTCCATGCCTTCAACTACTTGACCGAATACAGTGTAGTCAGCATCTAAGAATGGAACTCCACCATTCTCCAAATATGCTTTACGGGTTTCAGTACTATAAGTTATTCCTTTTCGCGTTTGCATGGCGTCTAGGTCGCGCTCTGTAACAGGTCGACCACTCACGATGTAGAATTGAGATCCGCTTGATTTACGCTCTGGATTCCCAGCATCTCCCGTGCGAGCTGCAGCGAGAGCCCCTTTTACATGCGCAAGCTCTTGGTTAAACTCGGCTGGAATTTGATAGCCAGGTCCGCCTGTACCTAATCGTGCTTGCTTCGCCGCCCCACGGCTTGTCGGGTCTCCTCCCTGAATCATAAATCCATCAATGACCCGGTGAAAGAGTAAATCGTTGTAAAATCCTTCTTCAACAAGTTTGATGAAGTTGTCGCGGTGGCCTGGGGTCTTATCACTTAGCGATATAACCATTTTGCCGTAAGGGGTTGTAATTTCTACCATGCAGTTTATCGGTCCGACGATTTGAATTCGATGAGAATCAAGGGCCATCTTGTTTTTGGCCGATGCTTTAAGAGTTACGAGATAGTTGCCACTGGCAGAATACCGGTGAGCTGGATTCGCTTCTGTGCTGGTTTTGCCGTCCCCAAAGTCCCATAAGTAGGTTTCAGCCTTTACGCTTTCGTTTGCAAACTTCACAGTTGCGGGAGCAGTATTGTCGCTCAGGTCGCTCGTAAATTTTGCGATTGGTTTTGCACAAGCCGAGAGCAATAGTGTTGCCAAGGCGAACAACGCAATCGAATGAGAGAGTCGGAAAGAAGAGCGCATAGTGAATTTTCGTGAACTTGAGCTTACAAAGAAGGCAAATATCAATTAGAATCTGCAATTACCAATTTACAAATCAATGGGTGCATTTGACCTCTTACGATGTTTTGCTTTGCTGGTATTAGACGTCCTATTCGACTGAAATGTTTTTTCTTCTGGATTGGACCATTCCTAGTTTATGATGTGAATCTGCATTTTGAAGTCTTCTTTAGGTCTATCATTTTCAGCTACTTCAATCTGGGAAATGGCATCAACAACATCCATACCCTCTATGACTTGACCAAATACTGTGTATTCGGCATCCAAGATGGGAAGTCCTCCGTTTTCTAAATAGGCTTGCCGCGTAGCTGAACTATAGGTGATACCTTTTCGTATTTGCATTCCATCAATATCAGAATCCTCCACCGGACGACCAGTGACGATGTAAAACTGTGAACCATTTGAATTTCTATCTGGATTCACCTCGTCTGGCTGTCGAGCAGCAGCCAGCGCTCCCCTTACATGTGCTAGTTCTGGGTCGAATTCTGCAGGAATTTCATAGTCTGGTCCTCCTGTGCCTACGCCTGTTGGGTCTCCTCCTTGAACTACAAAGCCACTTACAACACGGTGAAATAGTAGATCAGTATAAAAGCCCTCTTCTACCAACTTGTAGAAATTGTCTCGATGCAAAGGAGTCTTGTCACTGAGAGCAACAACGATTTTGCCTAAAGACGTTGAAATCTCTACCATGCACGAAGTAGGACTAACAACTTGAACCCAATTAGAATCTAGTGCTATTCTGTCCTTTGTTGATGCCTTTAGAGTAACCAGGTAATTTCCACTAGTTACGTATTTGTGCGTCGGACTTAACTCCGTGCTAGAGGCGCCATCTCCAAAATCCCAGAAATAAGTGTCAGCTTTTGTACTCTGATTGATAAACTTCACGTAGGCAGGAGCCGAGCTATCGCTCTGGTCGCCTGAAAACTTTGCCATTGGTTTTGCGCAAGCACAAAAGAGAAAAAACACCGTTACAAACAAGGAGGCACTACGAGAAAGACTAGCGTTTGAATGCATGCAGGTTTTGTTCGAGGGGCGCGATTGAATTGTTTGATACTGAATACAACGCACAAACCCCTAGTCCATGTACACCTTCATCTGAAGATCTTCTCTTGGTCTACTCCCACCATCAGTAGCGACTGCAGCGAGCTTGTCAATAACCTCAAGGCCCTCCACCACTTCGCCAAAAACAGTATAGTCTCCATCTAAACCAGGAGTTCCTCCTAGTTCAGCATAGAGTTGGCGCTGAGCTTCGTTGTACTTGATATTTTTTTGTTGTTCGAGGCTGTTGAGCTGTGCCTCTGGTACTGGACGTCCTTGGACTACATAAAATTGAGATCCGCTTGACTCTTTCCCTGGATTTGCTGGACCACCAAGTCTTGCCGCAGCCAACGCTCCTTTAATGTGTGGTGCACCAATCTCTGCGGGGAGTGTATATCCTGGTCCTCCTTGGCCTAGCATTACCCCTGGAGCAGCACCTCGACTATCTGGATCTCCGCCTTGCACCATAAAACCATCGACAATGCGATGAAAAAGGAGGCCATCGTAGTAACCCTCATTTGCAAGCTTCACAAAGTTGTCGCGATGTAAGGGCGTTTCATCATACAACATGACACGCATATTCCCCATAGGGGTTTCAATGACGGCGTATTGTCGTGAGTCACAACTTGAAAGAACTATCGCTAGAACTATTGTGAGACAGGCGGCGAGTGCTGTATTTCGAAAGCTTCCCATTCGGCAAAATATTGGATGATTTTTTCTTTGAGGAGTCGTT
>CALDTK010000131.1 GCA_937924035.1 uncultured Saprospiraceae bacterium
GGCCTCTGAATCAGCTCTTCCTCAGCATTAGCGAGAATGCGATTATTCAGTACTGTAAGAAGCTGGTGCCTTAAGCAGCCATCATGGCTGGCGAAAGAAAAAGTTGAAATAGGTACAGCCCCAACACTTGACTTTATGGTGGTTGCTGTGCGCCCGTAGTGGAGCTTTGCACAACCTCTTTCGATACTTGCTTGAAGCAAGTCCAACAACAGATTCAGATAAAGTTGATGGGTGGCATTGTAAGATGGATCAATAGCGCAATAATGTGCGATAGCGTCATTTCTGCCGAGTAATAAAGACGAAAACCCTATCATTTTACTTCCTTCAAAGTACCCACGCAACTCAACTCGATCTGGAGCAAATTCTTTTAAGTTAGATATATATCCATCTGGAGCTCGATACGGGACGTAGGGTGAACGCTCCATAAGGTCTGCGTATAGCGAATCTATGTTTTGGCGAAAGCCTAAAACCTCCTCAGCTTGCAAAAGACGTGTACTCAAGCCATCGAATTTCTTCCGGGCTCGTCTTACGCGTTTTCGATATTTTGAAGGAAGGGCTCCTAGATAATCCTCGAAACTCCCCCACTCTGGAAAAATCGGCATTACCATCTCAGGCAATGCTTGCAATTTCTGCCAATTTGCGACGGGCGTCTCAGTGGCCACATCCTTCATCAAATAGCAACAACTTGATGTGGACTTAGCAAGGCAGGCACGTGCACGAGAGATGAGAAGACTTGGCTTTTCGTTCGGCAGAAAATGCATTCCTCCGTTGGCGCTGTAAAGTGCTTGACCAAACTGCTCGAGCACATCACCAAAAACGATAGAAGCCATTTGTGGGCGCACATTTTCGCCCAGTTTCATCTCCTTGACGGGAAGGGTTTGCAGCAAGCACACGCCTATTAATTTTTCCTTTCGGTAAAACTCTAAGTAGCGTGTTTGAGGGGCACCAGCTTTCGCTAAAACCAACAACCACTCCTTCGACAACCAGTAAGGAAGCCCTTCAAGGGTGTCCCATTGCTCTGATTGAACGAAACCATCTTGGCTTAACACCTTCATGACAAGGTCTTCGCCTAGGCTGAGGCAATCTTGAGCTCTTTTAGGAGGTTTTGTGATAGTACTGATCTTCACTGTGAAAACAACGTAGTAAATTCGATGTGGTTCGCACTTGAGAAAAGAAGTTGACCTTTTTTAAAATCAAACGTCTACATTTCGATCACGGAACTCAAACGACTCATTCGCCTAACAGAACACATGCAATACTTCCCCCTCTTTCTACTGAGCTTGCTTTCTCTCACTGCGGCCTGTAATGGATCAAAAAATGCAGCTTCAGCAATGAAAAAAGCTTCTTATACGCAAGTTGAACTCATTCAAGGAGGATGCTTTGGGACTTGTCCTGTCTTCAATCTATTGGTTAATCCAGATGGGAGCACGGATTATGTCGGTAAGCGCTATGCTTCCTATAAAGGTTTGCATACCGGCCAGTTAGAGGCAGATACAATCAAAGCCTTTAATGCTCAAGTAGCTACGGTTTTGGCGAAAGCTGACCAACTTCCAAAATTTATCGACTCTAGGATTGCCGATATGGCGATGAGTACAATCATTATTCGCAATGGAGCTGACACGGTTATGTTCAAGGGGACATCTGAGTTTGCTCCTGAGGTTGAGCAGCTACGCCAGTTACTTTTCTCTATTTCAAAGAGCACGGCGTGGACGCGATCTCCCGATGCTGAGCCTCTGCCTGCAAGTCAGCTGCTTGTAACCTTGAAAGCTGCAGACCAAGTGCAAGTTGTTACAGAAGACTACTATCGCCAACAATTGAAAGTGGTTCGAATGACAAGCAAAGAGCCACCAGTTTTCCTCATGCAATTTGATCCGTACACGATGAGTGCAGAAGAGATGGTGCGAGATATGCGTCGGAAAAAATTTGCGATCGTCAACGTCGAAATCGTCGAAGAGCGATGATGCTTATCGGAAGCTGCCTCTTCGGTATGGGATCTCTAAGAAACTCAGTGAAGAAGGCTTAACTCGAATACTAAAATTGAAGGTGTTGCCAAAGGCTGGAGAATAGAAGAAGTCCATCTCCCAACAATGTAAATCTCGACCTAAGGAAACGGTTGGATAGCTAATTCGCTCGCTGTTAAAGTCGTAACCGATATTCAAACTCCGTATTGACCACTTGTCAGTGATAGGAATAGCTCCTTGGACATTGATGGAATTGGCGTTGGTTCTCCAAGGAGTTTGAGCCGTAGAAGTGTACGTTCGACTGTAGTTATAGCTCACGCGGAATTTTTCAACGAGCGAGTAAATACTGTTTTGCGGCAGCTTGTTCTCCTTTCCAACGATTAGCTCTCGAATCTTCCCAAAGGTTGCTCCTGCATTTATGGAGTAATTGAATCGGCTTACTCTAAAAAGTCCTTCACCTCTCTTCAACAACGTTTCAGTAGTTCGATTGCGATTTGCATCTAGGGCATAGACGTCGAGTGCCCCACTAAAGTTGACGCGAACGAGTTTGTCAAAGAAGCTTGCCTGTGCTCCAGAAACACTTATTGGTGACCATTTAAACGACTCCGCTTCGAAGTTGTAACTCCCTGAAAAAGAGAGGTTATTGATGACCGAAACAATTCTGGAAACCGAGTCTCGTTTTCCTTGCATTTTGGTTTCAATTCGGTTGCCTATGGAATATCCTGCAGAAAAAGCTCTTTCCGTAGGAATAGACCCAGGAGAGAAAGGCTGATTTGGGAAAATGTCATACTGAATTGAATCGCCGTTGATATTGGACTGCTCCTGCCTGTAATAATCGAAAAGTCCTCCTGCATAGTCTGGCGTATAGCCAAGGGATATAGAAGGTGTAATAATGTGACGCAAACCCTTCAAAGGTCCTGCATTGAAACGCGCTGTCCCGTAGACCTGCGTAGACAGGCTTAGGTTGGCATTGAAGGTTCTAGCCACATTTGCCAAACCAGAAGCATTTATGATTTCCTGTTCTAGGGTACTATACCTAACCGTATCTACTGTTGTAATTGGTTCACCTAAAACTGTCTCTTCCCGTGTAATGGTAGAATCAAGCTCTGTGTACGTCTGTCTGACTTCGTCGAGGTAATAAACCTCGTTGTAACTGACATTAGGGCTTAACCTAAAATGCTTCAATACATTGACAGGTGCACTAAACCGAATGCTTTGAGACGCTCCAAACAAGGCATCATTCCAGGTTTGCTGATCAAAGATGGTAGTATCTGTGGCGGAAATACTCCCTCTAACTTTTGCATCATACGTTAGCTGTGCTTTTTTATACCAGGCGGTACTCTTCGTCCCTAGATTGGCAAAAGGATACATCGCGCCAGTAGAAAACTGAAGATCAGGTAAGCTGATATCCACTTCACTCGTAAACGTGTTTTGCGTGTGGTTAAAACCTGTAGTTAAGTTCCAACTTTGATGCTCAGGAAACTTGAATGAATAGGAAAGGTTGGACCGAATGATACCGGTTACCTGAGCATTGAAATCTGGGGAGTTGGTCCTTAGGTAACCGTTGGTTTGGAAATTTACATTAGCACTGAAGCTTCGGTAAGGATTAGCCTTAGAATCTTGGGCGTGCCTCCAAGTCAAGATAAAAGCCTCGGAAAATTCTCCTTCCCCACGAACTTCACGCCTGTTTCTCGACCATCCTGCATCAAAGGCTCCAGAATAGCGATAACGTTTTGAGTAAT
>CALDTK010000132.1 GCA_937924035.1 uncultured Saprospiraceae bacterium
ATACCAGCAACTGCCCACAGAACCAGCCAACAATGGTTAAATGCACCAGAAACACATACGGCTGGACTTGTCGTTGAAGTAGCAGATCAGATTCATGGCACTATCAGACAAATTGGTGTTCAGACAACTTTATCCAGCAGCGGCTGAACCGTTATCTTAGTCTGCCAGAAAGATGGAATAAAAATATTCTGCAGATCAAATTGTTCCAGAATCACTGATCAATTAATTCCAGAATCGGTGATCATTTTGTACCGGAATACGCACCAATCTCACTAACGTGTACATCTTTACTAGGAATCACAGAGTCACAACAATTGTGACTCCCAGTAAAAGTATACGCATTTAGCTCATTTAAGTTACTGATTCTTATAGAACGTGTGATTAACAGGAGTAAAGTTGTACACCCTCTTCGGGAGTAAAGTAGGTCCCGTTAGTGAGAACGGGAGTAAAGTTGTTCGCATTAGTGAGAAATCAATTGTCAGTGTGATTAATTGAAGACCAAACGGAACCCTTGATGCGTTGTTGTAGAATCAGGGGTGGATCCAGTGCGTGCCGCGATTCGATATCTGAAACAGTAGCTCTTGTGGCAAAGATATGAACTACCTTTGAGTATTTTGGTTCCTTTATAGTCGTTTAGCTTAAACCTCCCGGTGGTCCATTCCCAGACGTTTCCACACATTTTGCAAATGGCGTAGTTATTAGGACTGAATGACTTGACGGGTGCAGAGCCGGAACCGATGTACAATGTAATCGTATCCACGGTTACTCATTGAGCGAGTGGTTTAGTTCTTCACATCGGGGGTTCTTGCGCCATGTTTAGCCTTTCATTCAGATCACATTTCTATGACGGAACAGTAGCCGTTGATTAGCCTTGCCTTTCTATAAGATGTATCCCGTTATTGGTTTTAGTGCGTCATGAGCTTTATTGCAACGACCGGAATCAATAATGCTGTAAGCACATACACCAGCCTTAGTACACGGACATAGATAGTTTTTCTTAACAGTGCTTCGCGAGCCTGAATGGGTCTTATCTTACTGGGGTCTGCAGATAAATCGTTCAAAGGTGGCCCTGTCATATCGAGGCAACGTAGTAGGAGCATCGCGGCAAAAATATAGGCCAGAAACTCTAGCGTAAGAAGTACGCGAAGAAAAATGTTGTCGACATCAGCGGCCAAAAAACCGAGCACCACAAACATGACCGAAATGTGAGTGAGTAGTCCGCTACTTTTTGCATCGATAGAACGAAGATCATTCCAGATGATATCAGTGCCTTCTGAAGCTTCTAGTTTGTCGTAGTAGGCCTGTGGATCATTTGTAGTGTCCGACAAATGGGCTTTAAGCATCGGGTCAAGAGATTTGAACACTCCATCTATAAACACGGTTAGTCTCCACGGCGTATATTATTATTGTTGTATCATTCGGGCTAGGGAGTACTGGCTGCTCAACCTATGACCAGGCCGTCCTCCTAATGCACCAATCTTAAACCAGTTCTATTGTCTGTGCACGGCACTTCCAACGATTGTGTAGCTTTGGGTTACGTGTTGACCGAATTTCTGATGCATTTTCCGCATCACTCAAGTGCAAAATAAGCCCTATCTAGCTGGAGAATACTTGCTGTCAACACTCGTGCGCCTTTTTTCCTTATGCAGGATACCGCGAAGATTATGATTCGTGAAAACACCGAAGGCACTATGGTCAATATAGGCTCGGCATCGGCAATGGCGGGTCAGCCGTTCATCGCGCCCTACTGTGCATCAAAGGGTGCTTTGGCAACACTGACCCGTAACTCGGGCTATGCGTTAATGCGAAATCGAATCAGGGTTAATCAATTGAATATTGGCTGGATGGCATCCGATGGTGAAGATCGTATTCAGCGGGAATACCATGGTGCCAGTGAAGACTGGCTGGCAGAAGCGGCTGCGCAACAACCGTTTGGCCGACTGATTGATCCAGAAGAAGTCGCACGGTCAGTGGCATTTCTGGCATCTGATGATAGTGGCATGATGACCGGTTCGGTTATTCACTATGACCAGTCTGTGTGGGGTGGTTATTCGTTTGCACCCCCGTCACCTGAAGACTTGTTGTCAGAGTGAATCAACTCGTAAATGATTCATGTTAGAGTTATTTAATCATATTGATTCTACAGGATAGTGACTCGGGTATGTCTGCATATAAAATGACCCGGCATCACAGGAGGTAAAAATGAAATCAGTATCCATGCAACCGGTAGTAGCGCAGGGGGAATCAATAGGTCCGGAGTATCTCGGGCCGTTGCGCGATAGTGCAGAGGTTGCAGACAACCCGGCAGAACTGTCGCAGGGTATGTCTGACGATGGCTACATTTATATGCGAGGCTTTTTTAACCGTGATGATGTGATGGCCGCACGGCGTGATATTTTTACACGCTTGGCGTCGGTTGGTGAAATCGCGCAACCGGTGCTGGACGGTATATTTACCGGCGATAGTAATCGCGATGAAAAGCACGCCGATCGCGGTGAGTTCTGGCGTTCAGTCAGTGAAACATGGACTCTACGACGCCTGAGCCATGGTCGCCAACTTCATGGCCTGATGGATATTCTACTTGGTGAAACATCGCGTGTGCAGGACTACATATTCCTACGACCGGCCGGGCCGGGTAAACATACTCATATCCATTGCGACGCGCCGTTTTTTACCCGCTCAACACAACAAGTCGCGACAGCGTGGGTCGCCTTGGGAGACGTACCATCACATATGGGGCCGTTATTCATTGTTGAAAACTCTCATCACTTTGACGATCTATTAGAACAATTTCGTGACTTCGACGTATCAACCAATACTTCTAAGAAAGCCTCACTGGATACCAGTCCCCTTGAACTAGCCAAAAGCCGCAACACCCGGTTGCTAACCACTGATTTCACCGCAGGAGATGTACTGGTATTTGGCATGTATTTATTGCATGGCGCTTTAGATAACGTGTCTACCCGAAACGAAGTTAGGTTATCGTGTGATGTGCGATATCAAATCGCATCAGCAGAGCTTGATCCACGGTATTTCGGTACTGACCCGACCGGTACAACAGGCGCCAGCTATGGTGAGTTGGTTGGCGCTAAAGCCATGACAGAGGACTGGCATCGTCGGTAGCTGGAACAGCGTATCACCCTATACTTATAGAATCATGATGTATGAATTCTGCAAAACGGGCTGAATAGTAATAATCAACTCTACTGTCGGTTCTTCAGTGAATCCAGGTAAATCGCCAGAAAGATCAAAGCGCCAGACACAAACGGG
>CALDTK010000133.1 GCA_937924035.1 uncultured Saprospiraceae bacterium
GCACCATTTAGGTGAAAGCTGACACTAAATCTCAGTTATGTACCCTGAATTGGTGATTTTGAACTTACTCGTAGGTATGTTCTTTGTATTAGTAAGTCTTCGCTTAACAATATGCATCTAAACGCTACAATTTATAGCTGCTTGCTTGCGCTTTGCCTCGGTCTAGCATCAAGCACATTCGCACAGCTAAGTTTGCTGGAGTTTCCTACAGATAGGCAACTCTATGGCAGAGTGGGAAATGAGCGTATAGTTGATCTCCCCATATCAGGAACAGTCACTTCAAATACGGGCATTACGAGCCTTTCGGCAAAACTCCTAGTAGGGACGCAAGTCATCGACACAGATGTAGCGGCTCTAACATTTAGTGGTGGACAAGCGAGTTTTTCGCTCAAACTAAACTTGCCAGTTACCAGAACGAGTCACCGCGTAGAACTCAGTAATACCACAACAAATATTGTCTTGGCCTCAGCCGACTTGGTGGTAGCAGGCGATGTTTATGTTGTCAATGGACAGAGTAATGCTGAAGCGGGCTATTTCATTGACAGCTCTGACAGAGACCCTTTTCTGCGAGGGTATAATTCGATAACGGATCCCGAAGATCCAGGATGGACAGACATCGAAAATGCCGCTTGCGGCCAGTGGATGGGAAGAGCAGCCAATGCTCTTTCAAATGAACTTGATTTACCCATTGCCGTATTCAATTTTGCGCGCGGAGGTCAACGACTTAGTTTCTTCCAACCTGGCGATGCAAGTAGAAATTTCGAAACCGCTTTCGATCTCCTTCGTGAGGCTGGCGTAAGAGAAGTGGTAAAGGGCTTCATGTGGTCACAAGGGGAAGCTGACGGGTTTGGTACTCCAGTCAAGGAATATCGTGATGAGCTTACCTCCTTATTTGACGTCTACCTCGACAGTCTTGAGCTCGTAGATGAAGTTTACCTCTGGCAGGTACGCGCATTTGCCTGTTCCGGTCAATCACCCAATGTCATGGAAGCTCAGCGTCGAATGAATGACGATCTTCCTTACGTCACAATGCTCTCAACGGTCAATGTTGAAGGCCTACCGGATAGTTGTCACTTCCCCTATGCAAACGGTCGCCAAACACTTGGCAATTGGATGGCTGACCTACTACGTGTAAAGAAATATGGCATATCTAAGACGGGTTTCTTAAGCCCAACAATTGATAGTGCTCGTATTACTGGCCCTCAAAAAATTACGCTCTTTTTCGACTTGAAAGGAGCAAACCAACTTGCAGTGACAGGATCGCCGTGGGTGGATTTTCAGCTAGAAGGACCAGATATTAGAGCTATCGGAGGTACAATAGGAGGGAATACGGTTGATCTTTTTTTTAATCAACCTGTCAGTGGTGCAGAAGGAGTGAGCTATTACAGTCACGTTGGAACTGCAAATGATTACCTACATAGCAATTTAGGCCTAGGAGTAGTTACGTTTTTTAACGAGTCTCTTACACCCGGAGATAGAGCCTCAGGAAGTTTGCCTGATGCTGACTTGCGCATGCAATCAACAGCAACATCTATATCCGTTGGGGATGATGTTGAAGTCGTGATCAATCTGCTCAATCAAGGCAAGAGATCCTTACGGGAAGTTGAAGTGAATATCCCTCTTGTCAATTCGCTCCAATATGGCAATGGCCAATCTGTTGAAGTTACCTCTGGAGATTTTGAAAGATCCACAGATACTTGGTTGGTTCCAATCGTTAGGCCAGGTGAGCAGGCCACACTAACGATTACCTATCGGGTGTTGGCTGCATCTCAACCGATTACCGTTTGGGGTCAAGTCACCTGCAGCGAACGCTCAGAGTCTGACAGTGCCCCTCTAAACGGGATTGCCGGCCGAGTGCACGAAGATGATGAGGCACGGGTCGTGCTAGGCGATCCCAGCCAAAATTGCTCCTTTAGTGCGAATTTGATTTCTTCTGCATGTAACGCTGATAGTCTAGCTTATTGGACCCTATCCTTTGAGAATCAGGGCTTATTAAATGGAGCTCAAGTTGATTATTCCTTCTCTCCCTTAGAAGCCTTGAATTGGCAGAGCGTTACCAATCAGCAGATTTCCTTGTCGTTTGACACCCTAAGTGCCCGGAATGGATTGCCGTTACGGATCACCTTGGCTCAAGACAATGACCCAACCTGCGCTTCTAGTTTTACGCTTCAAGCGCCAACAGCTTGTAAAGAGACTGAACCTGTAAGCAACCGAGAACTTCCCGCTTTTGGTCAACTGGGTTTTAGTCCAAATCCTGTGAAAAGTGGTGGGGTCGTTGTGATTTCATCGCAAAATTCACAGACTAATCGAGAGGTAGTTTTACTTGATGCCACTGGTCGAATCGTGCTAAAATCCACCCTTGGACCATTACAAAAGGAGCTACAATTACCAGACCTTCCGAACGGAGTGTATGTACTTCGAGTAGGACTAGATGTAGGCAAAGTGCTTATTTATTAGAACCTTTTTTTCCTGCTTTGAAATCCAATTCATAAGCAGCATTGTTGGAAGCGTAAGATGTCAGCCACACGCATTAAATTTCAAAGACCTATCGTCCTGAAGGGCCACTCAGCCGCTGTCTACTCACTTTGTGAGTGGAACGAAGGCTTCCTAAGTGGAGACGGTAACGGACTCATCGTTCACTGGCAGCCTCATCGATCAGAAGAGGGAAGGGTTCTTGCGCAAATTCCCGATCGTGTTTTTTGTATGCAACCCCTTGGTGGTGAACAACTAGCTGTTGGAACACTATCGGGTGACTTGTTTTGGCTTGACCTAACAAGGCCTAAAGAGTTACCTAAACGTTGGCGATATCACGAAGATGGCCTCTTTGGGATGCAGATCTTTGAGGATCACTTGTATGCTATTGGTGGAGGTGGGAAGATCTCAAAATGGGAAATCAAATCTGGTGAGCTGAAGCAGAGCCATCAACTTGATACCGTTCGACTTAGGAGTATCGCCCTTATAGAATCGTCTAGGTGCCTAGCTATCGGGACAGCAAATGGAGATGTTCATCTTGTTGACCCGAAATCTTTGCGCATTATTGACTCCATCACTCAGGCCCACGCCTTGACGGTTTTTTCGATCGCTGATGCTGGTGATTTTTTCATCACTGGTGGGCGTGATGGTCAATTAAGAACCTGGTCTTCAGACAGCCCCTTTACCCAACAGGGTCATGTTGCCGCACATGCGAGTACAATCAATAGCCTTTCATTGGCCTTTCGGCAAAACCACGAAGGCGGGTTCAGACTTGCTTCTGCAGGCCGCGACCGAGAGCTGCGTGTCTGGAAGTTAGAAGGTGAGGATGGCACGTCAGAATTGGTTTTGGCGAAAGCCCTAACCGCAAGCCGGGATGGTGGGCATCCTGCATCGGTAAACTGCTGTTTGTGGCTCGACGAAGTACTCATAACGGGTGGCGATGATCGCACTGTCCGAGTTTGGCCAGTGGTCTCGGCCATAAACTGCTAATGAGTTGTACCTTGTCGGAGTTCGTTAGTCCTTTCTCCCCCAACAAAACCTTATGAAATCACTTTTCACGCTCTTGTTTGCTAGCTGCATAGCTTTCACAACAGCTGCTCCCTTAGCGGCTCAAACCTTAATTACTAGCGAGTATGAGGGGACGATTCCTGCTTCGATAGCCAATTTTGTCCTATCCAGTTTCGGGTTGTCTGCGAGAAATGACATTGACTACTACACGGTCACATACACGATGAATAACCTAGGTGGGGTACAGGATACAGTTTCTGGTCTCTACGTTTGCCCAAGTGCTGCAACAACCAATGCGCTGTTCCCAACTTTGGTTTATCAGCACGGAACGACGAACACTAAGTTTGACGTACCAACTAGATCGCAGCCGGGCGCAGACCTTCCTTATTTGTATGCTACACAAGGCTATGCGGTCTTGGCTCCTGATTTCTTGAATATGGGAGATGACCAGGAAGGGTTTCACCCGTATGTACATGCGCGAACAGAAGCGTTGGCTGCGCTACGGATGATGGAAGCGATGACTGCCGAACCTGCATATGCAGATGTTATCAATAGTCAGCTCTTTCTGACAGGGTATTCTCAAGGTGGGCATGCAAGCATGGCGCTTCATGAGATTTTGATTGAAGAATTTCCCAATATTGAAGTGACCGCTGCTGCGCACATGAGCGGCCCCTATTCCTTAAGCGACATCATGCTCAATGAAGTGGCTTTGAGCAGTGATGCTTTTGGAGCACCTGGATTTATGCCTTACACGTTAGCTAGCTATCAAGAGGTTTATGGAAACATTTACACTGATCTTAGTGAAGTATTCAAGCCTGAGTTTGTGTCGCCTGTCCAAGCATTCGTTGATGGCTATGAAACAGGCGCAGTTGGCCTTTCGGTACTCAATCAGCAGCTTATAGATGGCCTTGCAGCAGCAGGCAATGATTCTATGACTGTAGAGCTTTTCCCAGCTTCTTATGTTGCAGACCTTCGTGCTAACCCTGATCACCCACTTCGAATTGCCCTAGAGGATAACGACACCTATGATTTCGTCAATCCTACACCAACACGTTTGTACTATTGCCTTGGAGATGACCAGGTCAATCCTTTAAATAGTCCTTTTGCAGCAGATACAATGACTGCATTAGGTGCTACCAATACCGTTGCTGTAGAGTTGGGGCCAACGTTAGATCACGGACAATGTGTTGTACCCGCCGTTTCTGAATCAGTCGATTTTTTCGAAGATTTTCAGCAAATCATTTCCTCTACAAATCAGATTGCCGATGCATACGAGTGGACTTACATTCAGAATGTAGAAGGCTTGCGCATCTACACCAATGAAGACGAGCAGGAATACCAAGTCAATTTGTTTGACGCGACTGGACGTCAGCTACAAACCGTTCGTTATCGTAGCGGTCAATTGATTGATTTATCTGGGATTTCCACCTCTTGGGCTGCTGTGCAGGTGTTCGATCAAGAAGGTAGAACAACAAGTAAGTCAATTGTCATTCGATAAGCGTTTCTTCGCGCCATGATCTTATCCGATAAAGAGATTCTCGCAGCAATTAAGGCAGGTGAGATTGTTATTGAGCCGTACGAGCGCAAGTGCTTAGGAACGAACAGTTACGATGTTCACCTTGGTAGCACATTGGCCACATACGACGATCCAGTTTTGGATGCGAAAAAGCATAACTCTATAACGGAGCATGAGATCCCAGAAGAGGGACTCGTATTGTATCCTAACCGCCTCTACCTTGGTGTAACACAAGAGTATACCGAAACGCATGCGACCGTTCCTTTCTTAGAAGGGAAGTCTAGTGTTGGTCGTTTAGGAATTGATATTCATGCAACAGCTGGAAAAGGAGATGTTGGGTTTTGCAATCACTGGACTTTAGAGATCAGTGTTTCCATGCCCGTACGTGTGTACCCAGGTATGCCAATCGGGCAGTTGATATATTTTATGGTTTCTGGAGACATCGAGAATTACTACAACAAGAAGGCCAACGCCAAGTATAACAGTAAGACGGATAAGCCCGTCGAAAGTATGATGTGGAAGAATAGCTTCTAAGCCCAGTAGCATCTAACCTATAGAGTTCTATAAGGTCATCTTTTAAAACAGAAATGCCCACCTTGAGTAATCAGGGTGGGCATTTCATTTCTGTGATTCTTTCGCTATCGCTTTGGAAGATCGGTCATTACTCCCGCCGTAATGGAGACTGTTGCTCCTGAGCTAGAAGCAGCATCAAAACTAAAGGTAGCATCCATCGTCTCTGCATTATCGGTAACCGTGAAGAGACCTCCACTTGTTGATGTATATGCAGCACCATCTGCTGAGGTGTAGCCAGCATTTCCTGTTGGAATAGCAAAAGGCTGAGCTCCAGCTCCAAGAACAATGATTGTAAGACCTTCACCATTGTCACCTACTAGTGTCACAGCAGTAGAAGTTCCGTTGCCAAGGGTATAGGTTCCTGTTGCGCAAACTTCAACTCCGTCAACCATAAAGGTTACGGCTTTGGCACATACAGTTGCTCCTCCCATATCATCATCTTTATCGCAAGAAGTAATGCTAAATGCTAGAAAGGAAAAAATGAGGGTTTGAAGTAAAAGTTTCATAACTAGTCGGTGTTGTGTGGTTTGTGTGGGGTCCAGCTGCACATAGCTGGATTTTGCATCGCAAACCTACTAACTCTTTTTGATTGACCTGTTAACCAAAACTTTATGTCAAAGCCTGCTTCTCAAGTGATGAGTACGATTTTTTATGAAGGAGACCTACGTACTTCAGCAAGGCATCTACGGTCTGGAAATGTGATAACTACCGATGCGCCAATCGATAACAGAGGAAAAGGCGAGGCCTTCAGTCCAACTGATCTGTTTGCAACGTCGCTGGCTTCTTGTATTCTCTCCATTATGGGGATCGCCGCATTAGATAGGGGAATTGACATGACGGGTACCACCGCTAAAGTGGTGAAGGAGATGGGAGGTCCACCTCGCCACATCTCAGCGATTCGCATTGTCATTCGCCTTCCGGCAAAACCCTACACGGCCGCCGAGAAGCGGGTTTTGGCGAAAGCTGCAGAAAGTTGCCCAGTGAGCCGATCGATAGGTCCGAATGTCACTCAGGATGTTGAGCTAAT
>CALDTK010000134.1 GCA_937924035.1 uncultured Saprospiraceae bacterium
GTTCGATCGCATTGTGTGCAGCTCAGTAAAGCCGATCCCATGGAGAACACACGTTGCTGCCATTCGTCAACTTTGACAATTGGTACTTTGGAAATGACTGCCGTTTCGAATCCAAGGAATACTATTTCGCGGGATCTAGAAGTTGCAGGCAAAAAGATCCGAGACGATGTTCTGATTGTCCAAGAGATAAACTCTTTTGCGACTGCCTAGTTTATACCAAATGCAATGGATATGAACGATGTAGATGTTGCTGTCCGTAATTTCGCTTCAGACGCTGTATCTCCGAATCGATCCGTCCTGCAGCTTATCGGATGGTGAGTAACGTTCATGTCTCCTGATCACACGGAGCTGAGACAAGACGAATTTCCGCAACGTCACCGGAACGCGCTCTCACATTATGCGGGTGCGATTCTAATCGGTTTACTTGGAGTCGGTACACTTAGGTATTTGACCTTCGGAGCGAAGAAGCCCGGGCAAGTAACCGCCCGGGCCGATACATATCAGTTTTAAAGGATCACCAATCTACTGACTCAACATAAAGAAGTCAGCATTGAGGCTGTCGAGTGGATGCCTCGGACAACTATTGGTGTCCCACCAGTTTTTATCTGCGGTGGATGTTGTCTCTTGATCGCTACCGTGCCTGGAAAATAGCGCAACTCGATTGTTGCAGTGATAAATAAGAAAGTCACCTTGAGTGCTGCTGGAGTTTACATACAAAGGATCAGTGTCAATCACAGGATGACCAGCGGTAGTTAATGCGTCTGCTACAGAATTTGGATAATCCCCCGCATCGTAGAAAAACCAACCACTACCGTTACCTCGCCAGCCACTATTTTCAACCTTGTATGAGCCAAATTCATTTTTATAGGACTCCAGAGCATCGATTGCACTGCGCATCGCATTTTCTCTTTCACTACCCGATTCTTGTTCCTGTACATCATAGTATGCGATAGAGCTCCAACTACCCCAACCAAGCAAGTTATAGCCTCTTACTCGCCATGCAGCGTTGTATTGCGCTGGAACGCCAGGTACCTGAGCGGTGCATTGGGTGACGTCGCAAATGTCGCTGACTTTAAAGATTTTGTTACCGGTCCATCTACCTAGTGTCCGATCAAAACTCAATACTTGATACCGATCAACATACTGATCATTCAAATGCGAAAATACTACATCAACAACATCACCAGCTCCTTTCACTGCCCTGTTGATTGGAGAGACCGCTGTTCTGGCTGTTGGCTTTGCGAGATTTGAGGGCACTGCATCGAAATATGCGTAAACACTCCAAGCGCCCCACCCTCGCGGGTTGTAGCCTCTAACTCTCCAGAGATGATTGTTAGCCACCGAAACACCAGGTAGCGTCACACTGCAGGTGGCTCCAGTGCAAATGGTAGCTGGATGAATTTCGTTATAACTCCACTTTAGAGCTATTCGATCAAAGCGCTGGACCTGATAGCGGTCGACCGACATCCCATCAATAGGTTGAAATGTTGCCACAACATCTGTTTCTGGCTCAACATTCACTCTATTTAAAGGGCTACTCAAGATTGGGGCTATGGGCTTTACCAATGCCGGATCTACCACTTGTAAATACTGTGGTGCCATCCACGAATGCCCCAACTCGTTAGTAGCACGTACTCTCCATATACTATTAGCCTGAGTGTCTACACCAGGCACTGTCGATGTACACTCGCCCCCACTACAGATGTCATCAGCGCTGAAACTAGTGGAGTAGCTCCACTTTGTGATATTTCTATCGTAGCGTTGGATCACGTAAGTATCTGCAGTTTCAGAGTCTGTAAAGGAGACTTCAAAATCCGTATTTGGCGGTAGTTCTGCACCAGTTTGTGGGGAGATCGGTGAAGGGACGGCTGGCTTATCGAGAGGGAATATGTCTCTAGCACTAGCCGTCGCCCGGCCCAATTCAGGATCATCACAATCAATGCAACTACCTTTCTTTTCCCACACTTTAACCCAGTCAATATAGACAGCCGGATCGTCATCACGATTGGTTTCTCTATAGACACCTCGACCACCATGCCACTGATTAGCAGAAATAAGTCCGGTCTGTAACTCCCATGTCAATCGAATGGAAAGTTCAGGAGCCTTCGTTATCCAGGCTGGGTCGGTGGTATGAAATATTCTTAAATCATCTATATATATGTCAAAACGGGTATGGTCATAGTACATACCTATTCTATGGAACTTTCCATCCATGTAGTTGACGGTCAGTTCTGGGGACAATGATTCACAACTGGCGTCTGCACATTGACCTTCGTTGTTAATGGAGCTCGCGCCTAAACCTGGAACCTCTCCTTGAGCCGCATAGGAAAAACACTGACCATCAGGCCGTAATGCTGTTCCATTTGAGCGACCTTCAGAATAATTTGCAGAACGAGCTGGTGAGTTACATTCCTCGCCCTCAGGTGGTAGATCCTTAAAAACCGCGGCGTTATATCCGTTGCCCATATCCGGTACGAATTCTAGTAGATCGACCTCGCTTCCAGTATCGATATTGTCGTCGTATGCGAGATTACCGCCAGGCGTCATCAACCATAAAGCCCACCACGCATAGTCAGCAGGAGTGGCTTTATCGAGCTTGACCGAAGCTTCGAGGAACACTCCATTGCTGGCGTCGATGTAGTAGTTTTTGCTGTCGTCGACTTGCTGACTGGCAGACGCCATGTACGAGTATGCAGTGGTTCTGTTATCGATAGTCATTCTCAAAAAACTATCAGAACCGTCTCTAACAAAAACCGCTTCTTCATCATTGTAAGTATCATCTCGTGAACCGGCAGGATAAATATAAGGGAGGCCGTTAGGAGCGTCGATGCCAGCGAAATACCAATGCTCCTGACCAGCCTGCAAAGTATCACCTCGATTTTTCAGCAAATTACCGTGCGTCCCAGTGAATTCTTCATTGAAGGGCTGGACTGCATCAAAATCCCATTCCACAGCATTGAACCAGCCGTCCCTTTCTGCGAACGATTTGTCAGCATCCTTAAAAGAGACGATGGTGTTTTCAGAAAGCTCTGACTCGTCTATGTTTGACGGGACGGTAGCAAAATATCCGGTCTTTCCGTCAAATGAAACCGCGTTTCCGTTGCTATCCAATAGTCCTTGGGCTCTTGGAATACTCTCAAGTCCATTTAAAAATGCTTGAATTGTAAAGTTTTCACCTACGTGAAATGGGTGCTTGGGCGGCTGACCAACAAATTCCCGAGCAATTGGATATGAGTAATACCTTCTCCCCCAACCATTGAGTACGTGGTCCTCATAAAGGTTTAGTGTAGTACCATGAATAATCCCATTGACTTCCGATCGACTACGCTGCCCCACTTCAGGACTCCCGCTGAGCTTATTCCACTCTGAGTGATTGATCCACACTTGGGAGCGAGTATTGCTGGTGCCGGGTAAAGTTATCTTCGCGTTGTTTCTATTTATTTGAAATACATAATCAGGGGCTCTATCGCCATCGACAGCGTACATCGGCATAGTCCATAAAAGGTGAGTTGGACTACCATCAGCTCCTAGTATCATCTCCAAATCGGGTCGTGGTGTATCCCCTGTGAGTAAACCTACGCTGTTTCGATCCTGACCGTGTTTTGATGTTTCTCTGGTGAGGTAAACATTTAGATTTTTTGATGTATCTACTTGGTTCGAGTTATACGTATCATGTAACAACCCGAAAGAATCAGCATATTCGGAGAATAATGCTACGCGGTAGATATACTTCCCGTTCGGTACATTACTAACGGTGAAACTGGTTTCGCCCGGATTGAAGATAACTCTTTCAGTATGGGCGTTACAGTCCTCCCCATAATTACTAGGGAGTGAATTGTAGTGGTATACATTTCCTAAACATTCTCCACTTAAACGCCATACAACTGCACTTGATAATGGTTCACGACGTGTACTGGGGTGCAACGGATGGTTGAAATGAATGGTTAACGTGTTATTGCCTGTCGATACGGGGGTTTCATCATCCATAGTTGCGACAAGGTCGCTGCGTAGAGTTGAATATACAGAGCCATAATTGCCATTTGGAAGTTCTGAATATAGAGAGTAATCACCGTCTGCGAAAGCATAGCCCGCCAGTGGAATTACATCACCAGTGTCAGTATTACCACCACCATCCGGATCACCTTCAATAGTAACCACGACACCAGCTGCCTCGGTAGACAGGTCATAAGCGCTGTAAGTACCAGCAGACAAGGAAGCACATCCCTGGTGCGACCCAGCACTTAAGTCATTGCCAGCGCCCTGGCATAGTTCGTTATTGTTTGAGTCACGAACAAGCCACCAGTTGTTATTCGGGAACTGTATTAGGCTGCCATTGGCGACAGGTTGATCATCAACTGTACCAGTTCCACCTGTACCACCTGTACCACCTTCAATGGCAACCACGACACCAGCTGCCTGGGTTGATAGGTTATAAGCGGTGTAAGTACCAGCAGACAAAGAAGCACATCCCTGATGCGATCCGGCATTTAGGTCATTTCCGGCTCCCTGGCAAAGCTCATTGTTACTTGAGTCACGAACAAGCCACCAGTCGTTATTAGGAAATTCTATTTGGTTGCCATTGGCCACAGGGTCTGACTGACCCGTTCCTTCCCCATCGGAGCCCGAAATAGTAACCGCGACACCAGAAGAGCCTGTGGTCAGGTTGTACACGGTGTAAGTTCCGGCTGCTAGATTTGCACAACCCGCGACATTACCAGCGGACAGTGCGTTACCAGAGCCCTGACACAACTCATTATTACTTGAATCTCGAACAAGCCAGTATTCGTTATTTGGGAATTGAATTTTGCTTCCATTTGCGGTTTGCGCAAAGGCGGTTTGGGCGATGCTGAGTGAGCATAAAACCGCTACCCCCAAGCATAGATGTAGACGTTTGAAATACACTCGATTCACTCCTGACATTGATTTGGGGCCAACTAAATCTGCTTCCCTACAGACGAAGCCTAGTAGTTGTCTCCACAACACACCACTATTATTCCTTAGGCCTCACTATGCAGTGGGAATATATTCCTGTCAACTCGGAATTCATCCCCACGCCCGTGGGGAACACTTATAGCGCAGGGATCGTCTGTATATATCGCTGGATCAAAGGACTCATAGATATCTTGTAAATCAGTTCTTACAAGAGTTACCGCATGGGTTCTGTGTGGTTTATATTCACCTAGCGCCTGCAACCATGGACCTCTCTGCC
>CALDTK010000135.1 GCA_937924035.1 uncultured Saprospiraceae bacterium
CGTAGCGAAGACGATAAAATCAATTTCACTGGGTTGAATCCCAGCTGCCTCGCAGGCTCGCCTGGCAGCTTCGGCTCCCATGGTAGCCGTAGTTTCTGTGCTTTTGGTCGCATATCGCCGTTCCTCAATCCCAGTACGTTCACGGATCCATTCGTCTGAAGTGTCCATGACTTTGGTGAGGTCGTCATTGGTGACGACGTTTTCAGGGACATAGTGGCCGATGCCGGCGATTTTGGCGAAAATCATATAAAATTTGGTTGGGCGCTTAGACCGGAAAGATAGCGTGAGATGTCTATTTATAAAGCTCAATGAAATAAGACGAATCACGCAAAAAGACTAGTAACGATCATGCAACTTGGTCGTCTTATTAATGTCTTTTCTAAAAGCTAGTCTCTTCTGCAAAGTGGAATTTCACTTGTCGGAAATCCATCGCTGTTTGTCGATATGTGCGGAAGGCATATGAGAAAAAGCAATAGTATTGCACTGTACTAGTAAAGTAGTACACTTTCAAAAATCAGTCTCTCAAACCCCAATCTCATGTTGCGATCTTTAAAGTCAGTTCTCCTAGTTTTCTGTTGTGGGACATTTTGTTTGACTTCAGTGGCTCAATCTGAGACCAACATGAGCCTAAACCAATCGATATCTGGTTCGCTTCTCGATGCCGAGGGCGAACCGGTATCTTTTGCCAACGTCATCCTCCAACTCGCCGTCGATTCCAGTATCCGAAAAGTGGAAGTCTCAAACATTGATGGAAAATTCCTCTTCACTCAAATTGAAGCAGACGATTTTTTCGTTTCTGTCAAATATGTTGGACTACCAGACCTCACTACACCACCCTTCAATTTGGGTTTTGGCGAAAGCAAAAAGCTTGGCCAGCTTTCGCTAAAACCAGCATCTCTTGAACTAGAAACTGCTACAGTAACTGCTCAACGTGCGATCGTTGAAATCAAAAGCGATCGCACTGTCTTTAACGTAGATGGTACAATCAACTCTGCTGGCGGCGATGCGCTCACTTTACTACGAAAGGCTCCGGGTGTTTTACTCGACAACAACGACAACATTACAGTTCTCGGACGTGCGGGCGTACTAGTCTACATAGACGGCAAACGGAGTCCACTGGGTGGTGACGCATTGACCGCTTACCTACAAAGTCTTCCTGCCGAACAGATCGACAAGATCGATATCATTACCAATCCGGGAGCGAAATATGAAGCTGAAGGAAACGCCGGAATTATCGATATCCGTCTCAAGAAAAATGAAAATTGGGGAACGAATGGATCGGCTTCACTTAGTGCGGCTCAGGGCAAAACACTTCGCAGCAATGCAAGCCTTACACTTAACCATCGAGAAGGGAAATGGAATCACTACCTAACCGGAGGAGTTTATAGCGGAGCAAACGTCAACACTAATTTCTTTAACAACTTCCAACAAGAGTTCTTCATCGCTGAGAATATTCGAGGTGAAGGAGATTGGCAAGGAGGGAACCTTAAAATAGGAACGGACTATTTTATCAATGACAAACACACCGTCGGAGTACTATTCAATGGCAACTATAACGACCGTTTCTGGGAGAGTAATTCAGTTGCGAGATTTGCACCTGTTGAAACTCCTGATGCAACTTCAGCATTCCTTGAAGCTTCTAATACTGACAATGGTGAAAACATCAATGTCAATGGAAACTTCAATTATCGATACGACAACAAGGACGGCGAAACCATAAACTTCGATTTGGACTACGGAAGGTTTTCTGCTGAATCAATGGCGATGCAACCGAACCAATACTTTGGTCCTGATCGTGTTACGCCTACGAGACGAGTAGTAAACGCTTTTGATACTCCTAGTGACATAGACATCTATTCGAGTCAGATTGATTATGAACGAAATCTTGGAAAAGGAAAATTGAGTGCAGGCGCAAAATTCACGAAAGTGTTAAGCGATAACACCTTCCGATTCTTCGACGTCATTGGTGGTGAATCTACCTTGAATGATGACCGATCAAATTTGTTCTTGTATGACGAACAAGTAGAGGCAGGTTATGTAAGCTACAGCACAAGTTTTGGACCTGACAATCCAGCCGGCCAAGGCAAAATCTTTACTGCGACAGCAGGTGTTCGCGTTGAGCACACTAACTCGACGGGTGACTTAACAGTCTTCGGAAATGCACAACCTCAAGAACCTTTAAATCTTGATTACTGGAATATTTTTCCAAATGCAGGTTTGACCTGGGCAGCAGCTCCGAAGCATAACTTTTCGCTAAACTATGGTCGTCGAATTAATCGTCCCGACTATCAAGTATTGAATCCGTTTGAGAATAAGCTCTCAGAAATAAGCTTTGAAAAAGGTAATCCGTTTTTACGTCCAGAGATCGTCAACAACTTGGAGCTAGCTCACACTTTCGCCTATCGTTACACGACGAAGTTGAGTTATAGCCGTACCACTGATCAAATTACAAGATTGGTCTTTCCAGATTCAAGCGTAGAAGGAGGAGGGTTCATCACGTGGGATAATCTTTCTTCGCAGACACTCCTCAGCCTAAATGTGAGTGTTCCTGCCGATATCAATAAATGGTGGAATGTATACTTCACGGCAACAGGTAATTACCAAGACAACCAAGGATTCTACGAAGATGGTTCACCTGAAGGAAGTACTATCGACCTTCAGGTATTCAACTTCAACATGTACAACCAGCATACGTTCAAGCTTCCTGGAAAGGTAAGTTTTGAAGTAAGTGGATTCTTCAGTGGTCCTGGAGTTTGGGGTGGAAACTTTGAAATCAAAGCTATGGGAGCCCTCAACCTTGGTGTTCAGCGCAAGTTCTTGAATGACAAACTGCGTGTCCGCATTGGAGCAGATGACATTTTTTACACCAACGGATGGCGTGGATCTAGCGACTTTGGAGGCCAGTTCTTTACTGGTGGGGGCAACTGGGATTCACGACGCGTGAGCCTGAGCCTCAACTACAACTTCGGAAATGAAAAAGTAAAAGGTCGCAAGCGAAATACAGCTATCGAAGATGCTGCTGGAAGGATTGGAGGAGAGGGGTAAATTCTAGATTCCTCGAATAAACAAAGCGTTTTCAAAATTGTCGGCTGACATGCTCTGCATGTGACAATTTTGACCGTTCTTTTTAGTGTTTACCTTTCTTCTTGAAAATCATATGCCCAACTTACAATCAGACGTTTCGGACATCAATCTTAAAAGGACATTCTAAACAATCGAATCACAGTTCTAGATACTACCAGCGAAAGTTGAAACATCAAGTCTAGGATCAATATATGTATTCCTCCAATGAACCCAATTTGGTACTAATTTGGCCTTTACAGGATTATTTAAAATATAAAGAATAACCTCTTCAAGACTTCCTTCTCGCACATATCTATCAAAATACCCGCGCTCCCAGACAACTTTCTTACGACCAGTTTTCTTTTGAATTGCTTGACTGGTAAAAGTCTTGTGCTGTCTCATTAAATCACCTAAAGGAATCTCATCATTTCCTTCGAAACCAACTATTAAGGCATGTACATGGTTTCCCATAATACAAATAGCAAGCCTTTGACATATTTTTTGTTCCTCTAGCCATCTCCAAGAATCAAGTACGATTCGAGCTTCTTCAGTATTTGATAAAATGTAATTACGTTGATCACAGGCGTCGAGTAATTCATCGTATCGAATTTGAAATTCTTCTAAAACGTTAGCTCTATGTTCTGACCCATGATCTCCTAATTCAGTTAACGTCATAAGTTGCTCCTTCAATTCAGTATGCAATTCCTTAAGAGGACCAACAGGAAGACATCCCTTCAAACGATAGATGAGATGAACGGGGGTTGAACAAACATAACCATGTGGAATTCCATATTTCGACCAGGTGATACGCATATTTGCCCTAATAAAACATTATGAAGAAGTAAAAGTACATTAATAGTTGAGACAACTACAATGTAACACCCCTTGCGCTAAACTCATCATACCATTCAAACCACAAATCAAATCCTTTGGATTCGCATTGGGTTAAGTGTTCAGCAAGGCAAAAAGACCTCATTGTCAATCGTCTTGGATTACACTTTTCTTCCACCCACCTTTCAAAACATTCCCAGTCAAATCCAGACATTCGTTTATCTAACTCAATTTCATGGAAAGCTTCTGAATACTGAATTCCACAAATAAAAGTGTCTAACAATATCGAACTGCGCTCTTTTCCACCATGATACATCTGTGGCCTTTTACGTACCTCGTTCAATAATGAGGGATAGTCTGGAGCATCTAGCTTTATGGACATTTGATAAAATGTTGAGTCAATCTAGGGATTCTACTTATAAAGTACATTATTCCTACTCAATTTGATAATGACTTAACTTCGAAACCGAAGGACACATGCAGAGCATGTCAGCCGTCCTTCTAATCCTTACTTCCTCCGTTTTTTATTTTTCCGATAATCCATAAATAAACTACTCCCCAATCCATCTAAGCTGGAGTAGAATGCTTTACCATTATTAGCGGTCGTGAACTGCTCCACAAATTGCATGAGATATGGATCTCTTGCAATCATGAAGGTCGTTATGGGAATTCCTAGCTTACGACATTTCACCGCTAAGCCTAGGGTACGGTTGATCACCATTTTATCCAAGCCGAACGAGTTTTTGTAATAGTTCTTTCCGCGCTTAATACATGTTGGCTTCCCATCTGTGATCATGAAAATCTGCTTGTTGGGATTTCGGCGTCGCTTCAGCAAATCCATGGCCAATTCAAGACCAGCAACAGTGTTTGTGTGGTACGGTCCAACCTTTAAATACGGCAAGTCTTTGACTTCAATTTGCCACGCATCATTTCCGAAAACGAGAATGTCGAGTGTGTCTTTTGGATAGCGTGTTTTGATCAACTCACTCAAAGCTAAAGCGACACGCTTTGCCGGTGTAATGCGATCTTCACCATACAGAATCATGGAGTGACTAATGTCAATCATAAGTACCGTTGAAGTCTGCGTTTGTGAAAACGTTTCGCGGACTTCGAGGTCATCGTGCGTAAGACGAAAGTCATCGATACCGTGATTGATATGCGCATTACGTAGCGTATCCGTCATCGACAATTGATCTAAGGGATCGCCAAATTCGTAAGCACGAGTCTCACTTGTAAATTCGTCACCTTGACCAGTTCCTTTGGTAGAGTGATTACCTCGCTTAGCTTTTTTGAGCTGGCCAAAGACATCATCTAGCGCCTTTTTGCGAAGCTGAATCTCCATTTTAGAACTAGGTGTAAAGCCAGGAGAGTTGGGGTCTCCCTCCTTCAAAAAACCTTTATCGATGAGATCTTGGATGAAGTCAGCCATCCCGTATTCATCATCGGTGAGGCCATACTGCTTATCCAATTTTGTCAACCAACTCAGTGCAGCACTCACGTCACCACTCGTGTGCATGAGTAGCTCCTTGAGGATGTCAAGCAAACGTTCAAACGGCGGTTGCTCGTTCTTCTTCGCTACATAATCACTGAATTGATAACCAATCATGACTCAGTAACGCGAGGGATAGCTTGTGAGTTTTGACAAGAACAGAATCTTAAGGGCTTCTCCAACGACCTACCGCTTTACCACTTGCCAGTTGAGTTGCTCACCTTTCTCCGTTGTCAGCGTAGCATTGTAAGTACCGCCTGTCAACGCTGCTACATTCCAGCTTTCGCCAAAACCTGAAACACGCATTCGACGAACACTCCGGCCACTTGCATCCCTTAAAACGAATTCGCCTTGAACGCGCTCCGATAGTTTTAGCGAAAGCTGATCAACTACTGGATTAGGAAAGAGCTGAGCGGTGGCACCCGAAGCGAGTTGTTTCGTGCTCGAAGAAAGGAAGTCGATATCTAAAAACGCAGGAGTCCTAATATCATCTGGTTGATTGCGAAACGGATCTCTAGCGATCACTGCAAGTTGTAAATCCTCATAGCGAGCATCAGGAACAAGATTTACATCGAAAACAATCTCGTAAGAAGACTCGTCAAGCCATCCTTCATTCGCAGCGGATAGAATTCCCATTGGGAAGTCATTTGGCAAGGTCCAAATGAATGTCGAGGACGTGTCCATCAACTCATCAAACGAAACAGTTACCGTCAATGCAGCAGCACCTACATCAGTTATACCAATGAAATTCTTGGAAGCATTGATTGCAATAGTTGGACGTTTAGTATCATAAGCAAACATGAAGCTGCTGTCCTGTAAAGGATTGCCGTACAGATCACGGATGCCTACAAGTTCGCCCATTGCTTGTCCATTATTTAACTCCTCATTTCCCACGCGAAGCTCAACTTCCAGCGATTGAGCTCCTGTCCAATTGTAATTCTCTGGAGTGAAGGTTTGACCTCCCACATCGAATGCTAAGCTGGTATTCAACAAGGTGTCGACAGGTTCATCGAAAGTGAATGCAAGGGTGCGAAGTTCATCGCGTGCGACAAAGTTCACATTTGTACCAGTTTGTTCAGCTGAAGTAAGTGTTGGCTCTACCTGATCGAAATACGTTATCGCTTTCGAGTATGCTTCATCAGCAACAAGAATCCCAATCTTTCGCCCAGGAATGTCATCTGCCATGGGGTGTATTCCACCGTAAATTCGGCTTAAGCTCACCTCATCACTCGCGTCTTGATAAGTCGCCCATTGAAGCTCAATCGTTTCACTTGGCCCTTCTTCAAAGACTAAGAACTCATTTTGTTCGGCAGTGAAGGTTCCAAGGCCACCAGGAAAATAGCGACTTCCTGTCATCGAGGTCAGGACCTCGGCTGCAGCACGACTGTATGTACTGTGCCCACTAACGTATCCCGCAAAGGGAGGACTTACAAACGTAGGTCGTTGATACGGCCACCACTCTTTAACGAGAATCCAACCTACGCCTCCAACATCTGTAGCTGGATCGACGATGGCGTCTGGTCCGAGCCAACTCCAGATCTTGATCTCTCCGATATTTTCACCGGTTGGTCCAGCTAGAGGATCGCCGATGTTGTCAATCATTTCTATGAAGCCTGGCTCCAATCGGAGACCGTGCTCGTCATAGCGAGGCAAAGCAGGATCAGACCGCTGGCCCTTTTCTGCCATGTAACGAAGTGCACTAACTGGTCGCAGATAATCATACCACCCTTTGATACTCCAAGTTGAGATCGCAGCATCGTGCATTGCGCCACCAAGCGCGAAATAGGCTTTTACCTCATATTCCATAGTATCAATAACGGGACCTTGACCTCTCCACTTGAATTCAAAATCCGGGGCATCCATCACATAGTTGAGAAGCACAAACCAGTGCCCAGGAGGGGTTTCTGAATCAGGTCCATCTGCCCAAAATTCTGCCAGCACACGTCCATAATCTCCGCGCTTCACGACATTTGAAGCGTATGGCTGGTTTGTATATGGATTGACACTAAGTCCTCCAGTGGTATCACCACCTCCAAATTCATTATAAACGTCGTAGTAATCAGCAAAATCTGGTAACGGATCAACATTACGACCACGTGCACCAGGACCAATGTCCCAAGTCACGCCATCGTTTGGATCTAGTAAGCCTCCCCAGATCCCTACCATTTCGAAACCTCTTTGGTAACGCTCGCGGGTTGCTGCATCGGTAATCAATGGCGGCGGACCTGGATCATGGTAGACCTGGTAGTCATTGCCATCTCTCGTGAAGGTTACTTTTTCAGCATCTGTGAGTGAAAAAGGTACCACATTACCCCACTCTGGCCCGAGAAACTCTTGGGTACCACCAGGTATTGGATTCCCAGATTGATCAATAAAATTTGTAAGACTGAGTGGTTGCCAACGGTTGGGATCGAGAATATCAGGATTACCAGGCTCGTCCATTAAAAGCGCGTCATTGAAAGGTACGTAATACTGGTTTTGATAATCAGCAGCATCATTTGCTCCGTCACCATTGCCATAAACGATAAGCTCGAAACCAATATAATTCCCGAGTGCCGCCGCATCTCCACCTTGATATGCAGTGCTCACATACGTTGGATTGTAGCCCAAATCGAACATTAAACTATCTAGGCTTCTCCAAGTGACAGCTCGATTAGGAGAGTTCCTAAAACGGTAGCGCAATAGTCGAAACGCCGCGTAGCTAATAGCTTCCTTTTGAGCAGCCTCTACATCAGAAGGGGTAGGTATGCCATCGAAATTACAAGTGTAATGCCCTACCGTATTCCCTAGGAAGTACGGATCAGCTTCGGTGTCAAAAACTGACCATGCATCATACATCGCAACACTTGTATGGAACAAGTTACGAGCATGTACAGTGGGCCTGGCAAAATCGTTACGAACAGCTTCAAGGAGTTGCTCATTCCATAGACGAGCGACATCCTGTGCTTGCATGGTTTGCAGTGCAAAACTGCAAAGGACTAGGAAAAAGAGGGTGATTTTTGACATAGTCAGTTCATTGGGGGTACCGCGTGGAAAGCTAAGATAGCTATCATGTATACGAAGCACAATGTGACTTGTGTCAAATCATTGATCAGAGCTAGATCAACTCTAAACCATCCCCTTATACCTACGATTTATATGCAACTGTACCAAAATGAAGTATCTTAAACCATCTTAAACTGTCTCTAGCATGAAAAAATTCTTCAAATACGCTCTAGTTCTCCTAGGAGTTGATGTACTCCTTTTTGTTTTGCTTGCGCTAAAACCTGTTCCTAGCCCACTTACTAAAGCAGAGTGCATAGAAGTGTCTGGAATAGTGTCTTCTGTATACGGGGGCGGCGTAGGAGACCTCGTTCTCAGTTTAGAAAATGATGATCGTCAGTACTACATTAACCGTTTGCTGACCAATGAGGACGAAAGCTTCGAAGACTGGCATGCCCGTCTAAAAGGCAAAGAAGTCACGCTTTTCTTTCCAAACTATTGGACTCCACTAGACTATGCAAGTAAGTTGCGCCACTTGAGTGCAGTCGAAGTAGAAGGTGCAGAGGTCTGGGGTGAACTGGCCGAATAATGTACCCCTATAATGGAGTGGTTACCGCTTGCAAAGCATCAATGGCTCCCCAACCAAAATTGTTATTTCGACTTGGGTAATTAGATGCACTTCGCTTCAACCGATCCAACACTTGCGAGCGACTCCACGTTGGATATTTTGACCAAACCAAAGCTGCTACACCTGCTGTGGTTGCTGTAGCACAACTCGATCCTCCTGAGTACGTAGGCTGATTTCCACTATTAGCCAAAGCCAAGGTTAAGCGATCATTATTGCTATTGCGCTGCATGTGCACTACGAAATCCACTTGGCTACCATCGTGGCAATTGTTACACCGCTGGAAAGGAAGGTTCTCTTTAACACCAGTCACGGCAACAGTCTGACTCATGTTTGCAGGGAAGATTACACCATACCAGCTTGTCCAAGAAAAGCTCGTTCCGGCAGCAGCAAAGATCATTTTGCCACGATTATATGCGTAGTAAATCCCATCGCGAACGGTACCGTTTGTAAACGGAGTTCCGATACTCATGCTGACAATTTTTGTGCTTGAACTGTTGCCGGCTATGATGAGCGCGTTTTTAACGCCATTCGATTCATTGCTACTTGTGATCACCACATCCGCAACTGCACGTATCGTTGTAAGATCTGATTTGTAGGCGACACCTACTGCGTTACCGTCAGTACCTCTTGGAGCAGTTGCAAGTCCAGACATTCGTGTACCGTGACCACACTGATCATTAGGGCTGTCTAGACGGCGCCACCACCAGCTGCCCGAGTAGTGTGTAGACCTTCTTGAAATACTACGGCCACCAGACCAACCACTTGCAAACTGAGAACCTAAATTATCTTGGTCGTCTGAGCTACCCGTATCAATAATTTGCACGCGAACGTTATCCCCTTGGCTATGTGACCATGCTTCTGGAATGTTATGGAGGTAGAAATTCCATGGCACTTTTACGCTTGGTGAGACATTCGTGTAGTCTGCAGCAGGAATTGAATAATTAGGACTACCACCACTACAACCAGAACCCGAACGTTGGCTCAACTCTGTAGCTTCTGGGTCAAAACCCATCGGCTCTATGTAGCGCGTGTCTTGATGCTTTCGCAAAAACTCGATACTAGATAAAGCTCGTAATCTCAATGTGGCTTGAGGCACAAATTCTGGCTCTCCAAAAACAAGAAGGTCTTCTCGGGTTAATGCTTCACCCAGCGCTTGTTCTTCTAAATCTATTACCTCTTGCAGGATAGCATTAAAGTGCGCTTTCCACTCTTCAGAATCAGTATTAATGACACCTATTTGAGCTGGTGCATCGGCCTTGTTACCCATCCAATAGCCGAAGGTAAAAAGCGAGTCGCTCGCTATTCCAGCACTGAATAATTCGTTATCTGTCAACGACTCCCAATCGAAAACTTGACCGTCTTGCATGTTGGCCTTTACACGATTTAAAACATCAGAATGGCTCAACACCTCTTGATTAGAAGGTTGGTCAAGAGTTGGTAGAACTTGCTCTTGCTCACAAGAAGATGCCAAAAACACGACTAGGATGAGCAGGGGTAAAAAACGTTTCATGTTGGAATACTGAATGATCAGCCCCGAACATACATTTATTTACCGAAAGTCCAATTAATAGAATTTACCAATGGCAGTTAGCGATTCACAAAACTATCTACTGAATTGCTGCTTGGTTCTCTTGAAATGACAAGAGTACCGCTTTAATCTCAGTTGGCTTAAATGGCTTCGCGATAAAATCTTGCATCCCTGCCTTTATGCAGGCTTCGCGGTCGCTTCCTTGCGCATTAGCTGTAAGCGCAACAATCCGAACATCCTCAGCAAAATGCCGGCGGCGGATTGTCTTGGTAGCTGTGACTCCGTCACATTCTGGCATCTGCATATCCATGAAAATGAGGTCATACCGTTGACGATCGATTGCTTCAATGGCTTCAAGACCATTTCCTACCAAATCGGGTTCATACCCCCACTTTCTTAAGATGGTTCCTATTAATTTCTGGTTTACAGGATGATCCTCAGCTACTAGTATTCGCAATTTGGGGAAGTCCTCTTTCTTTGGTGTTGCTGTATTTTGAGTTTTGGCGAAAGCCTCATTTCTACTCTCATGAGAGGCAACCACATTATCGGGCAATCTTTTTAGAGGCAGCGTTATTGTAAAAACAGAACCAACTCCTAGTTCACTAATCACTTTTATGTCCCCGCCCATTAACTCGGCCAATTGCTTAGAAATAGCAAGACCTAAACCTGTTCCACCAAACCTTCTAGAGATACTGTTATCCGCTTGAGCAAAACTCGTAAAAAGACCAGCTAGCTGCTCTTTATTCATTCCTATTCCAGAATCCGTAACTGCGATCTTGAGATTTACTAGTTGATCTGATAAGTCTCCTTTTAAAGACAAGACTACACTACCCTCCTCTGTGAATTTGACCGCATTACTTAAAAGATTTGTAAGAATTTGCGAGAGGCGCGTTGAATCTGTTTCGACACAAACATCTGTAAAGGCTTTATCGATTTCAATCTTAAAACCAATTCCTTTTTGGGTTGCATTCCCTGCTACAAGAGCTGCAGTATCTCGAACTACTTCTGCTATTCTAATCGGTTGAAGCTCTAGCTTCATATGCCCCGCATCCACTTTTGAAAAGTCTAGAATATCATTAATAATCGTAATCAAATTGGCTCCACTAAGACGTATCGTATCTACGTATTGACGTTGCTCTTTCGATAGTTCTGTATCTGACAATAAACTTGTCATTCCAAGGACACCATTCATAGGTGTCCGAATCTCATGACTCATGGTAGCCAAAAACTGAGACTTGGCTTTCGAAGCCTCTTCTGCAGATGTTTTCAACTTTTCCATGTTGTTCACCATATTGGTGTTGGCGTAGTAAAAAACCAGTAAAATTTCGATAGCTATCACGCCATAGATGTACATGTCAGGAAACGTTCCGCCTGTGATGTTAGAGTAAACCCCAAAACTTGTTGCAACAACTAGCACCATAAAACCAATCAAAGAATATGAACTATGCGATTGCCCTCTTCTTCGCCACATTAAAAAAACTGAGACTCCATAGATCATACTTAGTACAGTAAGTAAGTGACCAAGAATCAGGAAACTTGTAAATTGAACAGGTGGCAGGAAAACAGTGCTCAGCAACAAGAATGCATAGGCTAAACGAATTGACTTCATTATTGCATTCGGAATCTTTTTATCGACAACTCTATAGCATACTTCCCAAAAACTCCAAACCATGAGGTAGTAAGAGATATACTCTATCGGCGTAGTAATTGAGTATGCGAGTTCTGGAATGAGGTGATGTAAAATATAATCACCTGTACCTATAGCTCGATAAGCCATGGCTAGGCATATCAAGCCAAACCAAATGGCGAGGCTATTCGCTTTGTGGATGCGAAGCGTCCCTGATATGGAAAGTCCCATGAAAAGAAACGCTGCTGCAATTGCGGCCGAACCAAAATATAACCAACGTTGCTCCCGAACTAAAGACTTCAGTGAATCAAGCCTTGGAAGTCTTCTCATTCCACCTCTTGCATGATGGAAATTGGAGACCTGCATAATCAGTTCCACTTCTTCCGTCCTGGGTAAGTCTACAATTGTTGGTGCAAACCGAGGATTTGAGCTATCCTCGTTAATGCCGACAACTCCGTTTGAAGCCGCTTCTTTACCGTTGATAAACAAGCGAAAACTAGTGAGTGCATCATAAACTTTTAGCCCCAGCTTTTGAGTTGTATCCAGTCCAGTAAGCTTCGCGTAGTAGGTTGCTTTGCCCTGCCCGGTGCCCATGTCTGAATTCCAGTCTTCACTAGCAGTGCGAAGAGGGAACTTCTCTAGTAAATCAGTGTGCTCAGGGTATAGCAGTGTATCCCAAGCAAAGTGCCATTCTGCAGGTAGAGTGGGTTGCTGAGCCTTCGCAGGAACAGATCCAAAAAGTAGAATAGCACTCACTATACCAATGAGTAAGGTGATGGCTTTTATGAAATACACTCTAGGATATTAAAGGCTTGTATTGCCTTTAAGTACGCAAAGTGCGTGCCGCGGTGGGAATATGCTACTTCTTAAACTCCCTCACTACCTTACCAATGATCGCGCAACACTCATCTAGTTGAGCTTCTGTGATTACGAGAGGCGGCGCAAAGCGAATAATGTTGCCATGTGTTGGCTTCGCGAGCAATCCATTTTCTGCGAGCGAAAGACATAAGCGCCAAGCAGTATCACTATCCTCAGTATCATTAACGACAACTGCATTGAGTAGTCCTTTTCCACGCACCAAGTTCAATAGCGGCTCTTGATCCACAAGTTTTTGCATGCTTTCGCGAAAACGTTCTCCAAGACTACGAGCACGTACCATAAGCTCTTCGTCTTCAACGATAGCTAAGGCTTCCATGGCTACAGCGCAAGCCAATGGATTGCCACCGTAGGTAGAACCGTGTTGACCTGGTTTTATCACATTCATGACATCGTTATCAGCAAGTACAGCACTTACTGGATACATGCCTCCAGAGAGTGCTTTTCCAAGGATGAGTACATCTGGTCGCGTATAAGTCTCGGCCTGCTGCTCACAGCGCTTCGTGCAAGAACAGTCACCGCATATACGTAGCATTGCTCCTGTTCTGGCGATACCAGTTTGGATTTCGTCGGCAATAAATAGCGCATCATATTCCCGACAGATAGAAGCTGCCTCAGGGATATACGTTTCATCAGGAACGAACACTCCAGCCTCACCTTGAATAGGTTCAACGAGCATCCCTGCTACGTTAGGGGTTTTGGCGAAAGCTTCTCTTAAGGCATCAATATCGTTATAAGGAACACTCACAAAGCCTGGTGTATAAGGACCAAAATTGCCCTTTGCATCAGGATCACTTGAAAAACTGATAATCGTAATCGTACGTCCGTGGAAGTTCTGCCCACAGACGATAATATTCGCCTCATTAGCAGGGATTCCTTTCACTTCATAGGCCCACTTGCGACAGATTTTGATGGCCGTTTCCACTGCTTCTGCCCCAGAGTTCATTGGAAGAACCTTATCGAAGCCAAAAAACTCGGTCATGTACTTCTCGTAAGGCCCGAGTTTATCGTTATGAAAAGCGCGTGACGTTAGCGAAAGTGTCTTTGCCTGCGCTGTCATCGCATTTACTAACCTGGGATGAGAATGCCCTTGATTTACAGCAGAATAAGCAGATAAAAAGTCAAAATATTCCTTGCCTTCTACATCCCAGACTTTGGCACCTTCTCCGCGAGAAAGGACTACAGGTAGTGGGTGATAATTGTGTGCGCCGTGCTTGTCTTCGAGGGCGATAAATTCAGCAGACTTGGTTAGGGTGGTCGTCATGGTCCAAAGATAAGTGGTTCAATGGGCTAATTCCAGCAAATCCTCCTTCCCTTCCAACTCTACCCTATCTTTATACAATGAATGCTTCCGTAAATCAAACATCAATAGCGCTGACTGATGGTCAAAAGGCTCTCGTAAAAAGGATGCTTTCTCCGATCACGTGGCGTTTTTTTTCGATTGGGAAGCTACCTACCTTAGGTTTTTGGGGAGTGCGAGTTCGCATTTTGGAATGGAATACTTGCGAAGTTGACATGCCTTTTGGATGGCGTACTCAAAATCCGTTTAGCAGCACCTATTTTGCTGCTCAATGCGGCGCTGCAGAACTAAGCACCGGAGCATTGGCTATACTCCACCTTGATGGCAAACCGAAGACGAGTATGCTCGTCACGCAATTCGATAGCAAATATTACAAGAAGGCTACCAAGAAACTCCGTTTCGTCTGTCAGTCAGGAGATGAAATTGCGGAGGCCATTGCAGGTACACTCGATGATGGCCAAGGCCGCCAAGTTGTCGCGCATAGTCAAGGCTTTTTACCTGGCGGAACACTTGCGAGTGAATTTTGGGTGACTTGGAGTTTTCGGCGGAAGTAGGTGGTTAAAGCCGAAGATTGCTTCAGCTAAAGAGATCCACGTTTAGCTTGATAGCTTGTCTTTTTTAAACCGTGCCACCAGCCACTGCCACGCTTTACTCTGCCCTAATTGCTCCGCAACACTGAACTTGATGTCGTTCATTGCAGAGTACGTAAGGCCTACTCCAATCGGAAAAATGACCATTGCTGGAATCCATGCCGCTAACGCAGGTTCGACAGTATAGCTACCCATGAGCTTCTTACACATGATGCTAAGGACGATGAACACCATGAAAAATATGATGGACACAAGTATCGGATAGCCAAATCCTCCTTTGCGAATAATCGCCCCCATCGGCGCACCGATGAATAAGAAAATAAAGCAAGCAAACGCAAAGCTCCACTTGGAGTGCTGTTCGTAAATGTGGCTCACCAATGATTTTCGCTGGCCGTCAAGTCTACGTTGAGCACCGTCAGCATAACTACGAATGCTGCGCGTCAGTTGAAGGCCACGATCAATATAAACGGACTTCTTGTAGTTGGGCTTATTTCTCAAGTACGTGATGAAGTTGCCCGCCGCCTTATCTAAGGTATCCTTCAAACTGGGTTTCTGCGAAGCTGCAGCAACGAGATCCTTGGATCGCAATGCATCTGCTTGTGCTCGTTGCTTCGCACGAGTTATAGTTTGCCTGAGTTTCTTCTCAGAAGAAATTGTCTTTCCTTTATTCTCAACTTCAACCGGTTCTCCGTCTGCAGCTTTTGCAAAGGCCAAGTCTTTCTCCAATTGAATGGAATCTTTTCTGATCTGCTCCAATGAATCTTGGGCAGACCGATCTTTAAGTTGCAAGACGTAAATGAAACGTCCAACCTCAATACTCAAACGATCTCGTCGTTCTTGTCGAACCCTTTTAATGCTATCAATCGCCACACTTAACTGTGAAACAGACAGCATCGTTTGATGATCCTGAAATGCCGACTCGTCCGTTTGCTCAATTTCAAATTCACTCAGATCGAATGTCTTCCTATACTGATCGAATTTTGTGCGGACAAAAGGATAAGTACGTCCATCAGTTTTCACTTCTGGTTCAGGTTCTTGATACTGATATCCGTCCTTCAACTCAAGCACAAAATAACGCTCATCAGGAGTGACGTCCATTGTACCAGACTTTGCGCTCACCGCTTCTATTCGTCCACGTAGGTTTGTTCCTTGCTTGTACAGCATGACATTTTCGAGCGCTTTCCCATCATCACCTTTTTTACCAATTCGAATGGCAAATCCCTGAAAGTCATCGTTGAAAGCTCCCTCCTCCAAACTAAGGCTTGGCTTCTGTTTCCTAATATCGTACAGCCTCGTTCGCGCCTTCAGATTTGCAACAGGGATGAGGTAATTACTACACACAAATGAAAAGCCTGAGATGATTAAGCCAGCTAACATCAAAGGGCGCATCACACGTAATAGTGGAACCCCTGCACTCTTCATACTGGAAAGTTCATAGTGTTCTGCAAGGTTTCCCATCGTCATCACCGATGCAATCAAAACGGCAACAGGCAGGGCCATTGGCATCAACGATACACTGAGGTATACGATCAGCTCAATAATCAGAATGATCCCCGCACCTTTACCGATAATCTCATCGATATACACCCAGAGGTATTGCATCAGAAACACAAATAGCGCAATGCCGAAGGCAACCAAAAAGGGCCCAACGAAACTTTTCAGCAGCAATTTGTCAATCTGTTTCAAGAAAAATCGTGGTCTTTACGAAGGTGGGGTTAAGCGCTGCGGCAAACGGATATAGGTGTAACGTCTGAAGATCACTTATGTGGTCTGAGAGGAATTATCTTTTTTCTCCTCGGTTGAATTTGGTGATCTTAACCAGACATCTTGCTGAGGGAATGGGATCTCAATCCCACTTGCAGCAAACATGCGATAAATCGTAAACCGCAAATCAGATTTTACGAACTCAATACGCCAAGGTTCTTTCGAGTAGAAATGCAATCGAAAATCAAGACTCGAGTTACCAAAGTTTGTGAACATGATTCGAGGCACTGGGCGTTCAAGAACATCAGGATGTTCATTGGCCGCTTTCTCAAGTACCCGACTTACCAGGTCTACATCACTTCCATAGGCTACACCTACGTCTATGTTGAATCGAAGTGGTGCATGATGGCGCGTCCAGTTGACGATATTATCGGTTACCAAATGAGAATTCGGAACGATGATCATTATATCATCACGGGTACAAACTTTGCTCGTTCTCAATCCAATTTCTACTACCCTACCAATAAAGCCATCCACCTCAACAACGTTCCCAACCTCAACCGGCCCTTCAAACAAGAGAAGAACGCCACTAAAAAGGTCATTAAAGGTTTGTTGAAGACCTAATCCAACGCCTACTAACAATGCTGCTGCACCCGCCCACAATACACTTAATTGTATCCCAAGCAGACTAAATGCTGTAAAAATCCCAGTCAAATAGACGATGTAGATTACTATCTGCGAGATCGCATAACTACGGCCTACGTCAACTGATTTGTGCTTGAAAAACGGCTTCAGTATGAACCGACTTATCGCTATAGCAAAGTACTTCGTTGCCAAAAAGACAATGATTGCAAGGATTACTGCTCCTGTAGTTAATGCATAATCACCGATATGAAATAGCTGGAAGTCTAGGAACCTCCAAACCAATTGAAATATTTCGGAAACTTGATCCATAAAAGCGTGCACTTAATTCATGCGGGGACAAGGTACTCGTCTTGACACGCTGGACAAAAGACAAATCCAAAAGCTTAAATACGCCACTTGTTCTTTAATAAGCAGTGCTACTTTTGCGACTATGGCCGACCGACTCCAGCGAATTCTTGATATGCTCTCTAATTCGCCAGAAGATTCATTTTTGTTGTTTGCTTTAGCACAAGAACATAAAAATGCAGGTCGAGCAGCGGAAGGAATCTTAGTATTTAAAAAGCTACGCAAATTACATCCTGACTACGTGGGATTATACTATCACTATGCGGCACTTTTAGCAGATTCACAAAAGAACTCCGAAGCAGAAGAAGTTTATCAAGCTGGAATCGCTGTTGCCCAAAAAGTTGGCGACCAACATGCGCTCGCAGAGTTGAAAAACGCATTTCTCAATTGGCAAATTGAGCTTGATTAGGCAATTCTATGCTTGCAGTGAATACAGCTTTTGCTGGGCCTATGAGGGTCACATTTTCAAGTTCACC
>CALDTK010000136.1 GCA_937924035.1 uncultured Saprospiraceae bacterium
TCCAACTCATCGATCCACATCTTAGCTGTTGAGTCACTCGGAGCACGCCAGTCGCCACGAGGACTTAAGCTGCCACCTGATTGCACTTTCGGTCCGTTTGGAACCGCTGAGCGCTTAAACTGACTGACCTGAAAGAAGCGCCAACAGAAGGTGCGCAACCACTTTTTGATGGTTGCTAAGTCGTAGGCATTCTTTGCACCTTCAGTAATTCCTGCCGGCCACTCCCCTTCCTTGACATCTCGCCAAGCATGATAACTCAAGAAGGCCACCTTACTAGGAGCAAAGCCGTAGCGAGTAACATAGTAGGTATTGAAATCTTGAAGCTCATAAGGACCAATCTTAGCTTGAGTAGACTGCAAAGCCTCGCCTTCGGCTGCAGGCACAAGCTCCGGACTGATCTCTGTATCGAGAATACTTAGCAGCACATCTTTAGCATTTTCCCCTACCTCTCCTGTATCCGCTACCCAGCGAATAAGGTGTTGGATCAATGTTTTTGGAACAGAAGCATTCACATTATAGTGACTCATGTGGTCACCTACGCCATACGTTGCCCAGCCAAGCGCTAATTCACTAAGATCGCCTGTCCCAAGCACCATCGCTCCATGGTGGTTGGCAAGACGAAAGAGATGACTGGTACGCTCTCCAGCTTGAACATTTTCAAACGTAATATCGTACTGCGCATCACCATCAGCTGCAGGATGATTGATGTCCTTGAGCATTTGATTACTACTCGGCCTGATATCAATTTCTTCTGCACTAACTCCCACCGCTCGCATCAATTTCCAAGCGTTGCTTTTGGTTCCATCACTGGTCGCAAAACCAGGCATGGTGTAGGCCAGCACATTTGTACGTGGAAGCTTGAGTCGATCCATGGTTTTTATGGCAACGAGAAGCGCTTGCGTTGAATCGAGACCTCCACTAACCCCAATGACAATTTTGTCAATTTTAGCTGCAGTCATTCGTTGAGCTAACCCTTGGACCTGAATATTGTATGCTTCGTAGCATTGCTCATCCCTGCGGGTATTATCACTTGGGACATATGGAAACCTTTCGATTTCGCGCTCCAGCCGAATATCTTTTGTTGGCAATAGTAGCCCGAACCCTACCCTTCTAATCTTAGCTACCTGATCTCGATGTACTCCGGCGCTGTCGCGAAAACTTGTTATACGACTACGTTCTTGGACAATCCTGCCAAGGTCGACATCTGCAAAAATTAAGTCTTCCTCAATGCTGAAGCGTTCACTTTCGGCAAGTCGTTCTCCAAGTTCATGAACCATGGCGTGTCCGTCCCATGCAAGGTCGGTTGTGCTTTCACCTGGCCCTGCAGCAGCATATAGGTATGCAGACAAACACTTCCCACTTTGGGCAGCACAGAGCTCACGGCGATACTTTGCTTTGCCGATGGTAATGTTGCTCGCCGATAGATTGGTGAGCACAGTTGCTCCTGCTAGTGCAGCATGCGTGCTTGGTGGGATAGGAGTCCAGACGTCTTCGCAAATTTCCATATGGAAGGAAAAATTGCGAACGTTGGTTGCTTGAAAGACGATATCTGGGCCAAATTCACAACGTTGACCGAGGAGATGAACGTGATCAAACGTTGCATCACGGCCACTTGCAAACTGGCGTTTTTCGTAAAACTCTCGGTAATTCGGGAGGTAAAGTTTTGGCGAAAGCCCAAGAATACGGCCTTGATGTACAGCAACGGCGCAATTGTATAAGCTTCCGCTAAAACGGAGCCCCGCCCCTACGATGATGACTGAACTGATTTCCGCACTTGCAGTAACGACAGCTTGTAAAGCATCGAGCGTTGCGTTGAGGATAACATCTTGCTGATGGAGATCGTCATTGCTATAAGCGCTCAAGCCCAGTTCTGGGAAGAGAACTAGAACAGCACCTTGCTCTGCAGCCTGCTTTGCCATACTGATCGTCCGATCCGCGTTGAAACTAGGATCGGCAACACGCACGTGCGGGACAGCCACGGCCACGCGAGCCATGTCATGCGAATAGAGGGAATAAAAGGATGCAGCCATAGGGCTAAGATGCGACTATCGGATCATAACTTTTTCGCTTCGCTCGCCATCTTTTGTACGTAAGCGTACGACAACTAGTCCTGTTGGAAGATTTACGTCATCCCATACAATTTGGGTTTTGCCGAAAGGCGTATTCCCTAAATTACGAAAAGCCAAAATCCTTCCGTTCGCATCAATCAACGAGAGTTGAACGTCTTGGGCTTCTACCTCAAAATCTAGCGTGGTTGTAAGTAGCCCGCTTTCGCTAAAACCTGTAACCCGGAAATCGCTTGCCGCGAGTACATTATTGGTAGAAGAGACATTTACCCAGTTACTAGGGTCGATCTGATTTGCATTTACAAACTCATAGGAGTTGCCATTTTTTAACCAAAGCACTGTAACCAAGCTCACATTGCTTAGATTCCAATCCGCTGGAAACTCAAAATCGAAAGTTGAAGAATAAGTATCACCAGGCATTGCTGCGCCCGATAGTAGAACTTCTCCAAAAGTAGTTTGACCGTCAATGTTGCCACGCATAACACGTTTGTGAACAGCGTCATTCCCACGGCTCGTTTGGCGGTTTACGACACCATCTTCAACGGCATAAACAGCAAGACTGTATTCTCCGCTTGTTGCTTGAAAAAACTGTGTTTGTGTTTCCAGAGAGTACATAGCTCCGTCAAAGGTCGTCGGGTAAACCGTGGCGTTTACTATTGGTGAGCTAGCAAATTCCGCATCGATACCACTCATTATCGTTGTTCTTGCTGTAGAAGCTGATGCTTGTGTGGCAGACTGACGCGTATTCCCAAGATAAAAGGATGGCTGTCCTGAAACGCCAAAGTTGTCAGCTATCTCATTGCCTGCAGTGGTTTGCAAATCGCTGCCAGCATAGTGGCCTGCTATTAAAACAGCTGAATTAGCATTGTCATCAACGAGGTCTTCGAAGAGGTCCCAGCCCCAGCCACCACATGGAGGGCACCAGGTAGCAGTGACCTTTGTGATCATGGTTTTTTGGACTTCAGGAACAGATTGCTGAGCAAAGAGCGTCGCTGAACTGAGAGCGAAAAAAAGTAAAAGTGTGCGCATACGCTAAATACGCCAAAACAGTAAGATTGGTTGCCTGAAGAGTAAAGGGCTCTGCTGAATAACTGGAATGTGCGATATTACGACTGTGAATCTCTCTAGGCTACTCTTTCTTACGCTATTTGCAGTATGTCAATCGGTTGCATGGGGACAAGAGCGCGCAGACCATGAAATTTGGGAACAAAGAATAGATAGCCTAGTAGCTCTTGAAAATGTAAAGTATGAGGTGCTGATCCCAACACTTTATCCTATTCGTTCTGATAGTTTGTTGTTGACGTACATACTAGATCGAGCCAAACAGGCCGAAAAGCCGAGTCTTCAATCCTTTGCCATTAATCGGCTAGGCACCAAGCTGAGAAGACTTTCTAGATTTGATGAATCGTTAGCCTTTCATGATAGGGCACGAGGCCTTGCAAAGGCGGCAAACGACACACTTGGGGAAGTTGTCTCACTTAACAGCAGGGGAATTGTCTTTCGTTACACCGATCGTGTTACCGAATCACTTGACGCACTTCAGGCTGCAATTGAGCTTGCTCAATCATCTGGGAACCAACATCCAGAATTCTTAAGGTCTCTCGCAATCGCCTACGATGGTAAAGGCCGAATACACCTGAAGATTGATCAATTCGATCAAGCAGAAAAGGCCTTTTATAATTCATTGGCATACGAGAAAAAAATAGGCAGCACTTTAGGGTTAGCGATCAATCATTTCAATTTAGGATCTACGATGGAAAAGCGTGGTCAACTTGACTCAGCGCTCATCATGTATAACAAGGCACTTGAATACAATGCAGAGATCGACTCTGAAATTGGTTTCAGTATTAATTCAATCGGAATTGCCCGGGTCCTCACAAGAAAAGGATCTTTTAATGAGGCACTGAAGCAGATCAGAAAGGCACTCCCAATCGTCGAGAAACGAAAGCATAAATTTTATACGACAACCGCGGAACTTGCCTACGGTGACATCTTAATCGAAGTTGGCAATTATGATATCGCTAAGCCACATCTCGATAGAGCCCTTGAGCTGGCGATTATGTATGACCTTATAGATGAAGAAGCCAAAGCCTTGAGGCTACTCTCAAAAATGGAAGAACGACAAGGCAAGGTGGTAGCGGCTTTCGACTATTACAAACGCGCCAATCAACTGGAAAACCGTGTGCTCAACGAGAAGAACCAGCGCTATGTCATGGCGCTTTCTGCACAGTATGACGACGAGTTAAAAGATCTTGAAATTCAACGTCTTGCACAAGAAAATGAACTCGTTCGCGAGCGAGAAAAACGGACGCGCAGAAATTTTACAGGGTTTGTTGTAGTGCTGCTCTTGCTCGCAGCGATTTTAGGAGTTCTGTATCGGCAGCGAAAGCTCGTGTTACAACGTGATCTTGTGCAGTTAGAGCAACAGCGCTTAGCGGCTCAAATGAACCCCCACTTTCTTTTTAATGCGCTAAACAGTGTTAAGAGTTATCTGATTACTGAACAGGGAGACACCGCTGTTAGCTACTTGACCAAGTTCGCTAAACTCATGCGAAGGATTCTCGCTTCTACCAATGACGAGCAGGTTCTTCTCTCTGAAGAAATCGAAAATTCTCAGCTATATGTGGCAATAGAAAACGCCCGCTTTAACGAAGAGATCAAATTTCGAGTTAATGTCGCACCCGATGTTGATGGTGATTTTTTGACTATCCCGCCTCTTGTTCTACAACCCTTCCTTGAAAATGCACTATGGCATGGCTTACGCCAAAAAGAAGGAGAAAAGATTCTTGAGTTAGAGGTTACAGTGAATTCAGATGAGGCGCTCCAATTGATTATTCGGGACAATGGCATTGGTCGTAAAGCTGCTCAACTTGAGAAACAGCGCAATCCGACCAAACAAAAGAGTTTTGGGTTGGACATAACGCGAAAGCGCTTGCAACACTTTGCACGTAAGCATGGGAACTCTGCAGACTTTATTGTTAAAGACTTAGTAGACGACGATGGGGAAAGCACTGGTACGGAAGTAATGATTAATATTGGTTAATACCCGACAATATTTCGGATAAATCCAATTGTATCCAACTAGTATAATTCAGTCGGGCGCATTTTGCTCTTTTAGCAGAAAAAAAGGAAAGGGTTTGGACTAATTCTCTGTTATGAATTAGTTGAATTCAAAGATCCTGAACTCTCAGCTACCTACAAGAACGGGAGGTAAAGCAAGTTTAGCTTGAAAGAGATGCTGACTGTTCATTGAAATGACACATAGGGATAGTATGCGTTACTTAGAGATAGCCACGCATAGATAAACAAAATTACCATACATCGAATTGCCTCTTAATAAGTAGTTATACATGAGAATAAAGTGCCAATCGACTCGGCACGAAATTCTATTGCTTTTTAGTTCTCACACCCCCTTTAATCAGAACGATCAACTCCGAAGCAAAATTTACAATGGGCCAAGTCCTAAAACTATTAGCAGTCTTCTTCGCGTATCTTTTTTTTACGACAACAGTGGGCTTTGCCCAGGCTTCACTCCAAGATTCAATCTTCAATCAAGCTAATCTATTAAAAGCCCAATTAGTAGAACAAGGAGACACGACTCTTCATCTTCGTAAAGCGCTTGGAAACGAGCTTGAACGTGTGTGCCAGTCTGTTGCTCTAACAGGAGATCATAATGAATTCGTAGATGCATTATATTCCTGTGAAACGCTCGTCCGAGATTTGAGTGACTCGTACATTTACTTAGGAATTTTACAGCGGACTGCAGAATCCTGGAATCAAACAAAAGCAGAAGATGAAGCCATAGCAGAAGTTTATATGGCACTCGTCAGAATTGCTGCTCGAATGAGTAACCACTCGAGTGCACATAACTATCTAAACAAGATTTCCGAACTTCCTGAGTCGAGCCTGAATGCCAACCTCAGAACCAAACTGCATTTTTTCAAAGGATACTTCGCCTTTTTCGCTGACAATTTCGAGGAGGCGATCCTCCACACAAAACAAGCTGCTCTTGAAAGTATCTCAAGTACAGAGCATAGAGTTAAAATTCTTGCACATGATGCATCCGCAGGTTGTTTGAATGAACTTGGACTACATGAAGAAGCCATTTCGTACGCTAAAAAAGCCATTGAGCTTCAAAATGCTTACTTAGACACCGCTCAACAAGGAACTGCAATAAGCAATTTATATCTAAACTTAGCAGAAGCAGAATATGGCATAGGGCGAAAAAAAGATGCTTATGCAAATGTCGAGTACTCTTTTGAACTTGCACATAAATCTAAGCATCCAATTGAAATTGGAAATTCCCATTCCATCCGTGGACGACTCAATAGAAAAGATGGGAATCTTTCGACGGCAAAGAAAGATTTAGAGATTGCTATAGAATTATTCATGAGTACTGGCGACCTCTATTCTGTTAATCTAGTTAGAAAAGAGCTAATCCTGCTTGCTAAGCAAGAGAATAATCTTGCTGAAGCCATTAAACTTTCAGACGAGTACCACCATCTTCGTGATAGCTTAGATGCAAGAAAGCACTACATCGCGGCAAGAATGGAATCGTTGGATAGAGAGGCTGAGCGCAACCTAGCTCAGCAGGCGCTTACTAACGAAATGACTGCCCGTCAAGATGCAGAAAAAGCGAGAGCCAAGTTCGAGCGTATTGCATGGAGTGTTGTTGTTTCCCTTCTTATGTGTATTGTCGGATTCATTTACTATAGACTACGTTTACGACATATTACTCAGCAAGAACTTGAGGCAGAAGTTGAACGAAGAACTGCAAAGATCACAGAACAAGCAAAGCGCTTACAAGCGTCAAATGAAGAGTTAGAACGATTCGCATACATTGCAAGTCACGATCTAAAAACACCTCTTCGTAACATTACAAGCTTCCTCAATCTGATAGAGAGAAGATTACCAATAGGAGCCAAAGCGCTCGTCAATGAATACCTTGAAATAGCAAAGACGAACGCTCGTCAAATGCACTTCCTCATCACTGATGTACTTGAATTTTCACGCATAGATGCAAATATCAACGCCGAATCTGAACACTTTAACTTAAATTCTGCAATTACCCAACTGATAGATCAACTTGGACCCGACCTTGAACGCGTAAACGGAAAAGTTTCTTTATCAGGAGACCTAGACATATTTGCTCCTAAAGCCTATGTGCTCCAAGCCGTTCAAAATCTTGTCGAGAATGGCTTAAAGTATAATGACTCCGAAATCCCAGAGGTCAATGTTACTGTGTGGAAGCATGAAGGTTTTGCGCATATCTCAGTGGCAGATAACGGAATAGGAATAGCCCCAGAATACCACGATCAAATATTTACACTTTTCAAACGCCTCCACACTACAGATGAATATGAAGGTACAGGCCTAGGTCTGGCGGTTTGTAAAAAAGTAATTACGAGAATAGGAGGAAACATTGAAGTTTCACAAGGTGAAAATGGAGGAACTATTTTTGAATTAAAAATTCCGCATTCAGATTCAAAAGATATCGATAGTCGTTCACTAATACATGACCCTGTAGAATTTGCATAGAAATAAAAAAGTCCTGGCATGAGGCCGAGTAAAGCTAACCTGCTACCACAGTAAAGACATACCCCAATTCCCGCCCCAGATCATCGACAACCAACAACCTGTGCTCTCCAAGATTTGGCGTAAGCGGTTGCTGATGATGTCGAGTTGTACTCCCTACATAATCGCCGTCTAAATACCAATGCAACATTCGGTTCAACTCTGCATGCGCAACCTCAAAGACGACGGGCTGCTGCGTACCTGATAAATCGCGGGGCAGGTGAAGCTGCCTGCCACCACGCGGATAAACTAAAGACATCATTTCTACACCTTCCACCCCACAGCCAGCAGCCCACTTTGGACGCACATCGTAATTCGGATGCTGCTTTCGATAGTACCACGCCCAGGCAGGTGGAAGCGTAAAAAGAGGAGCTTCCTGAGCAGAAGAAAGTCCGCCGCAATTGGCATCGATGCGCTCACCTTCAGGATTGAGATACACGATCTCATGGTACTTGCAAACTCCCAAGCGTTGTGCATTAGCAGTAAGTAATGCTGTATCCCTTTTGGGACATGTAGCTGAAGCTTGTAGCCCAGAAGCCTCACAAAGGAAGACTTCACTCATCTCCGAAACAGGCTCCTTGAACCAAGTTGAATTGGGTAATTCATCGAAAACCTCAAAAAGTAAAGGAGCAGCAACACTCGCCCCTGTGAGACCTGGCCTGCCTTCACCATCTGCATTTCCCGTCCACACAGCTACAACATACTCGGGTGTTACGCCAACTGCCCAGGCATCCCGAAAACCGAAACTTGTTCCAGTCTTCCAAGCAACTTTCCTACTGCCAGAGAAAGAGCGCCACGCGGCAAGATCACCAGGACGCTTGAGGTCTGTGAGTGCATCAAGTGTTAAGTAAGCAGCACTTGCTGAATATGGAGATATTTCCGGGTCGACCGAGGGAGCATTTGGAACACTATGACCACTCATTGCCGCCAATGCAAATTTCCGATACACATCTGCAACCTCCCACAGTGTCACTTCGCCCCCGCCAAGGATAAGCGAAAGACCATAATTGTCAGCGTCACGATCCAATGTGGTAAAGCCTGCGTTGCGAAGTTGTAGCAAAAACGGCTCGACGCCATATTGCTGGAGCAATCTCACATGAGGGACATTAAGCGAACGCGTCAAGGCTTCTTGTGCAGGCACGGCACCATCGTACTTGAGGTCAAAGTTCTTTGGTGAATATCCTGCAATCAACGTTGGAATATCTGGCAATAAGCTTTGTGGACTAATACTTCCTTCGTCTAATAAAGCCGCATATAAAAACGGCTTCAAAAGGCTACCACTCGAACGTCTTGCTTGCACAATATCAACTTCTCTACCACTACCCCGATCTTCACAAGTTGTGTTTCCTACATAAACTATTGGCACTCCAGATTTGACATCAAGTACCAATACAGCTGCGTTATGAACGCCATTTGCATGAGAACGCTCATGATGTCTAGCAACAGATCGGAGTACTTCTTTTTGCAACGTCGCTTCTAAGGAGGAGAACTCAACCTCTTTTGAATCATTGAGCAGTGCAACTCTTTCTGTGTAATGTGGCGCAAAATTGGGAAGGGTGTGCGGTCTTCCCGGCAAGGGTTCAGCTTTCGCCAAAACCAATGCTGTTTCGTCTAAATGTCCACGACTATAAAGTTTATCCAAGAGTGCATTCCGCTTTCGCAAAAACTCCTTCGGAGAACGTCCAGGATAGATAACCCCAGGAGCATTCGGCAAGACTGCAAGTGCTGCGGCTTCGCCCCAACTAAAGTGCGTCGGTGGTCGTCCATAGTACCGCCAACCTGCGGCTGAAAGTCCAACGACGTTTCCTCCAAACGGTGCATGTGCGGCATAGAGTTGTAAGATCTCTTCTTTATTGTAGGTCAGCTCTAGTCGCGTTGCCCAACTTGCTTCAACCAATTTTTCGATGTATCGCCTGCGCTTTCCTCCACGCATCAACCGTACCGTCTGCATCGTCAATGTTGAACCGCCACTTACCGTTTTGCCAGCTTTCCAGTTTTGCCGAAAGGCACGAAATATAGAAACTGGATTCACTCCAGGATGCCAATCAAAATATTCGTCTTCGAACAACTTTACGGCCGTCACATACTTTTCATCTAAACTATCTGCCATAGGGAAACGCCACTGTCCATCAGAAGCAATACGGGCACTTAACAGTTCACCTTCGGCACTATAGACGACTGTGCTGTAGGGCGCGTTAAAAAGCACCTGAGGCAGACACAGCAGCCACCAGAACAGCAAACAAATCACCGCCAAAACAATAAGATATTTGCGTTTGAATTTAATCGAAATGGGTTTTGACGAAAGTAGAAAGCTAGCAGCTGCTAGATACTTAACGCTAAAAGACTGCGAAGTAGTCGAATAGCTTTTACGTAGGATCGAACGCGAAAAACTCAAGTGCAGCTGTCGACACCAGGTTGACGGCAAAACACGAGAGATCGCAGCAATTACACGATCCCACGAAACAAAATCGAAAACATAGGCCGCAAAAAGGTAGCCGAACGATGATTACCAGCCCGGTATTAAAACTAGATACCTTGTGCTCAAAGCCTCTGCGCACATGGTTCCTAAAATACTATTCTTCTCCCTTTCGATTATCAGCATTTCGATGTGTACGCAAAGCACTCCAAGTAAGGAGCTACCTGCCCAACAATTCACCCAATACGAACTCCAATCAGACAGCATCGGCACTATTGATGGCGTTACCATTTATGATGGAGGTTATTCTGCGCTCACCTTTGACACCAAAGGAAACCTCCTCGCACTCAATGATCGAGGGCCTAATCTTGATGCGGAAAACCATGCAAACAAAGCCGCTAAGCGCTTCCCTATTCCAAATTACTCACCTGCAATAAGCATTCTGAGTTTAGATTCTATGGGCGTAAACATCAATCGAACAGCCCCACTTTTGGATACGAATGGACTACCGTTCATAGGCTTACCGATTCCTACAACAGATAAAAACCAGCACATAGAAATTGCACTCGATGCCGACTATCAATCGCTTTCTAAATCTGACCGTGGTATTGATAGTGAAGGACTTATTGCGATCGAAAGCAAACTCTGGATTGCGGACGAGTATGCACCCAGTATTCTAGAATTTGATGGTACGGAGGGTAAGTACAACTCACGATTCTCTCCTCTTACGGAAAATGCCAAAAAGAAATTGCCCAAATGGCTTTTGCAACGGCAGCCAAATCTTGGCTTTGAAGGGCTTGCTTATTCCAACAGTTACCTCTATGCGGCCCTGCAAGGACCATTAAGTCCGGCTGGAGCTAGCCCAAAAACAACCTTAGTCCGGATCCTACGCATTGACACCAAAACAGGAGCCGTACGGCACTTTATTTACTCCTTAGATGCCGTCCGGAGAAAAATTGGAGACCTTGCTATACATCCCGACGGCAGACTTCTGGTGCTCGAACACGGATACGACAGACACGACAACTGGTCAGCACAAGTCTACGCCATCAATTTAGGCAGTATCACTTTCCAAACGAAATCTGCATCGGCACCAGAGCGATTTTCAGACGATGTATCTGCGCTTCTTGGCGGAGTACTTGTTGCGCCTAAACCACTCTACCTTGACCTAATCAATGCAGGATACCCTAGCGAATTAAAAAAACCAGAAGGCTTAGCTATAAGCCCCAATGGAACGCTCTATATCATCAACGATAACGACTACGGTATAGACAGTCCAAACAGTGATGGAAAAGCTGTAGCTACAGGGATGAAGTCGTTTCTTTTTGTGCTGTAGAAAATGTTGGCTTCCGCATTCCGAAGCGGAGCATTTTTGAATAGTTAAAGCGGTCTAGAAATGCCCTGAGCTCCCCTCATAACATCTCAACAATCAAAGAACGCCTCTGCAGAGTACAGATATCGCGCTCCACAAGGAGTACTCTCAGAGTGCGTGCAAAAAGTACATCGTAACGAACATTAACAGTTATCAATTACTTCACCTCAACCCACATCCCTGGCACCCTTGCCCGGATGTCTCGGTCATACATCGCCTGTGCATATTGATCAGGCAAATAATACATGCCCAAATAAGCAGCATTAAGTTGAGTCGTAATTGTGATAGAAGATCGACGAGAAAGATCAAAATAACTTAGCACGCGATCATCGCGAATGTCCTGATAATCTATACCCTTCGCGGTCGAATTACCCTCAAGTCTTTGATTACGTATCTCCCATCCAGAAGGAAAGATTTGAGTATAGGCCATTTCTGTATAAGATTTCAAAGACCCAGGGTGCGATATTTTGGTAACTGCCAAAAAGTCTTCCCCTTGCTTCAATTCGCGTGGGTCAATTTTTTTGCCTCCTAAATCAGTGTAAGTAACCGTCATCTTCAGGTTACTCGACTCCTCTTTCTTCTGCGTTGCGGTGGGAATACCAGAAGTCACCAGACGCACATACATGCGTCGTTCGCCCTTGTTTTCGACCTTGAACGACTTCCCTAGTTGAGGGGGTTCGGGTAGGTTAAGCATTCGAATATTCTCGCCCTGTTCAACAGCTGTTTCATCACCCTCGTATGCATAATTATAGACCAAAGGTTTGTCCTTAGGCTCCTCGGCGATGTAAGCTGACATAGACAGTAATCCCCAAGCAGTAGTCTGCGTAGAATACCAACGCCTGCTACTCATCGCATCACTCAATGTCTCAGCCAACTTGAAAGCCTTTTGACGCTCACCAAGCAAATTATGGACGTACAACGAAATACCCAAGTCTCTCATTTTCGAACCGTAGGTATAGCGATAGTAATCATCGTCCCGATCGAGTTCGGAATCGCTCGCAAGCAATTCTCTTGCAACATCACGTTGGCCTGCTAAAGCATAGGCCGCCGCCAAAAATTGCTTACTGGTCTCATCAAGTTTACCATAACCTCGAAGACGATTCATGGCACCGAGCTGGGTGGCTTTCGCCCTCGCCAACGTGAATAATCGATATGCCTGAGTGACAGGTTGCTCGTAGCGATAGCTCTTAAATCGTTCAGGTGTCCAGGCATTTGCTTCGCGCTTTTGAGAAGCCTTCCAACTGTTTAACCTCGCTTCAGATACGCGATATCCTTTATCTTTTGCTTCTAATAAAAAGTGGCCTGCATAGCTCGTTGCCCAAGCAGCATAATTTCTTCCTCCAGGCCAATAACTAAAGGAACCATCGCTGCGGCCGTAGCGCTCTATTTTACTGATGGCTGCATTAATATTTCGCTGAACAGTCGCCTCTCTTTGCGCATCCAGCTTCACTAAATCACCAAGAAAAAGTTGAGGGAATGCTGCACTTGTCGTTTGCTCTAAACAACCATGCGGATAGCGTGTCAGATAACCTAGTCTATTCTCAAGGTTGAGCGGTAAACTTCCGCTCACCTCAAACACGCCAGTATTTGTACCGACCATTCCGGGTGCTTCATAAATAGATGACCACGATTCGCCAGGTTGAATCACGGCACTCTTCACTTCTGCCACTTCTGGATTAGGGGCGCGCACTTGAAGTTCAATTTCATCGCTTGCGCTAAAACCTGCCCCCGTCGCAACCACTCGAACTTTTGCAACGCCCAGTTGCTCAGGAACCTTTACGGTAAAGGTTGCCATCTGTTCTCCAGGCTCAGCAAAGTTTATTGAAGTGGATTTATTTTCCGCCTTTAACAATGTCAAACCTTCTAGTTTAACATCTACATTTTTGATCATCGGATCCATCCCAAAAACCGTTACAGGAAGCTGTATTGTTTCTCCAGGGCCGAGGACGCGTGGCATCGTCGCCAGAACCATCAGCGGTCGTTTAACAGGACGAGTTTCTTCAGCCGAACCATATGCCTTACCTGCACTAGAGATTACCATCGCACGCACCGATCCGATATAGTTTGGCATTTCAAACGTGTGCGTAGCCGTCTTACCTTTCTTCAAATAAAAAGGACCGACATAACGAACTACTGGCCTAAACCGATTTGCTCGAGGATCAGCTTCTTCACCTCCATCCTCATCACCACCAATCGCGAAAAGACCTGCAAGTTTTCCTGTAAAAGCGCCCACTACATACCGATACATATCCCATGTCCGAACGCCATGAGCGGTGTTTCGATTGAAGCGTTTGTATGGATCTGGCGTTTTAAAATTCGTAATGTCCAGAAGGCCTTCTTCAACAATAGCTAGTGTATAGCTCATTGCGCGACCGTCGGACTCACTTACACGCACCGTAAATTCTTCTTCAGGTGAAAGCTCTTCTGCGATCTCCAGTGTTGGCGAAAGCTGCCGATTAGCATCCTTCACCGTAAACGGTTGAATCCCATACATACGTATCGGCTGGTCATTTCCTGTTTGCGCATGAGGTTGCAATAAACTCACATGTACATATGCATTGGGCGCAAATTCAGCATCTGCCTTCAGTACGACTTCTTGAGGTTCATCTCGTCCTTCTATCCATTGATAGCTGAGCACCTTACTACCTGATTCCACACTTACAAATGCTCTTCCGCCAGCAAAGGCAGGAAGAGAAACTTTGATGTCATCTCCTAAGCCATAGGTTTCTTTATCAAGGTTGAATGCCAACAATTCTGCACCTCCAGGACGCGAGCTAACATCATATGCCCAACGCGGATCTTCTAGGTAAAATGTCGTCGCCGTCGAATGTCCACTTTCAGGGTCTATCACTCGAATCATTTTCCGACCGTAACTCAATTTAGAAAAGTCACCTTTAAACGTTGCCTTTCCTCCCGAGACAGCAACCTTAGTTTCAAGCGCAATATGTTGAGCTTTGTTGGCTACATAATTACTCAGGGTATTACCGCGATTCCGCTCCCACCAATAACTCCACCGAACGTCATAAATTTCTACAAGTAATTCTTCTCGATTTACTGGACTACCATTCTCATCAAGTACGACGAGTTCAAAGTTTTGAATCTCCTCACTATTGAGACCATAATAACTCTTACTCTCTGGTAATTTCAGTCCGACGTACGACTTGAACGGACTTAGTGTCGCACTTTGAACGACCGTACTAAATGCCCCAGTCTTCTCGAATACTCGCGTTGTAAAGCGCGCATTAATCATCCCTGGAGCTTCGTTCGGATTCTTTATTCCAAGGTCGAAAGTCGTTGTTCCTTCATCGCTCAACTTTCCTTCGAAAAGCATTTGATCGCTTACGCTAAAACTCTTTGAAGCATCTCGAAAAGTAAAGTCTTTATATTTCGGAAATTTAGGATTAATACTCCTACCTGTAAATTTCACATCTGCTTTCAGTGCACCAGAAACTGCTCCATGCAGCCAGCGCGCAGAAAGCTTTGCTTCTTCATCATCGTAAAGCGGCACAGGATCACCTGCAAAATCCAATTCAACTTTTAAGCGATTGGGCATAATAGATTCTATGCGCACCGTCTGAGAAATTATCGAAGCACCTGCACGCACTCTAGCCCGCCAAGGCCCAGTTGGATCATCTGGACCAGTAGCAGTGCGGAGGCTATACATTCCTGGAGCACTTTCAAGCACCGCCCACTGACTTACCATTTGACCACTCGGATTAAACCACTCAAAAATGACAGGTACTTTTGCCTCATTCTCTTTTTGATCTCGTTCAAGAAGTAACGTTAGATAGATGGAATCTCCAGGTCGCCAAACACCGCGTTCACCATAAATCATACCTCGCGTCCCGTCATTGGCTCGCTCACCCGATACATTGAACGTACTGGTATTTAGAGCCATACCGTCATCCAACCGGAGATAGCCTCGCTCTTCCCCGCGCTTAGCTACTGCTAGAAACGGCTGATATTCCAAATCGAAAACAGCCACCCCGTTTGCTTGAGTTCGTGCGGTGGCCATAACTTTTTGCTGCACGTTGAGTAGTTCGATTTCAAGGTCACCTATTGGTGCAGTACTTTTTAAATCTGTAGCAACAACAAGTAGCTCCGAACCGCTCCCTGCCTTTGCCATTAAGCCAATATCAGAAGCTAAGAAGTTTCGAGAAACTCGTCGACCTTTATAGTAGTTAAGTGAACAAGGGTTCTCTCCATCATTACCGCGGTAATAATGACTGCGTTCGTAATTACCGTAATAATTCAATTGATTGAAAGACGCCAGTTTTGCTTTTGGGTTTACACTTGCGATCGGTGCCTTGAGTGTCTCTTCACAGGGGTACTGGGAATCTTCTGGACCAAAACTGATCACGGCATGGTAAATCGCTCCAGGCTCTACAGCAACCAACTCAGCAATATCAATGGCGAAATAATTCCAGGCGAGGTAGTCTAATGATCCAGTTGACTTGAGGGGAACTTTGCCCTCATAAACTGGTCGACCGACACGCGTAATACCCGACCAACTATTGAGTTGGTTCTGTTGTAAAAATTGAGCAACGTTACTTGTATAAATCTGAATGATTTCAACGTTCACACTCTTTAAGGCAACTGCCCTGAAAGGAACTTTCATACCTTCACTTGAAGGCACGATAGTTCCTTCACCTGTCATTTCAAGTGCAGGTTTTAAGTCTGTAAAATTGACGGTAAAGCCACTATCCTTCCCTAGCTTTCCGCCTGCAGAAGATTCCACACTACCATCGACGACTAGTTCGAGAGAGCCTGTACGACGAGCTGTAGGATATGCAAGCACTGCCGATCCTTGTTTAACAAGGCGCAAGTCCGTTCCATCGGATAAGTAGATGAGTCCGGTAAGGTCTTGTTTTGGCGAAAGCGGATCAGAAAAAAACACAGTGATCACTTGGTCTTTTGCTTGTTCAACTTCGACACTTGTTGTTGTAAAACTATTGACGCTTGGGACCTTAACGGTTGTGGTTGAATCGAGCGTGACGTCCAATGCATCGCCACGCAACCGGAGAACCACCTCTCCTGCTTCACTTCCCCGTACTACCCCATCTGCGATAAAATGATGCTTAAGCCCTTGGTTAGCATGTGTCCAAGAAAGATCTAGTTGTTTCTCATTTTGGACAGCCATGAGGGTCTGTTCAATAAGCTCAGGATCCGCGTAATCATAACTAGTGATCGTTCCTGAAACTTGACGCTTTTTAGGATCGTCATTGAGTGGATTGGGACGTATTCGCACATCAGACAGATAGAGTCCCTGCGGAATTGCCGAAAAAGAAAACTGGAATTTAGCAAGTGAATCAGGCACCTCTGGTCGAATCTTACCGAGAGCGACTGTTGCAGTATAGGTTGTGTTTTGGCGTAAGCTTTCAGAAGGAATAAACGTAAGCATAGAACGCCTCGCCCAGCGCAGTTTACCCTCTACCCTTGGTTCGATAGATAGTAAAGATGGATCTGCATCGGTGCCTGCTTTTATCCCTTCAAGCACATATGGAAATTCTATGCGTATCGGGTCGCGTGCACCAACCAGTCCACTTGAGAAAGCCGATACATAGGGCGCATAGCTTAGTGATGGTAGTGATTCTGCTGTCGCAGGTTCGGGGCCAAAATCACATGAAGACAATAAAAGTGCAGCAACAAAGCTTAGGAGAGAGAGGAGGCGTATCATAATGTTCTGACTGAGGTAGAACTATAATACGACCATATTACCTCTTGTCGTATGGACGACACTCACACAGGCAGATAATTATTTCAAGGAAGTGATCCTCTTACCCCAACTCATCACCTCGCAACCTTCTAAAACGTTTGCGCGCTTCAACGGCTAAGATGGAATTATCATACTCCAAAAAGAGACGCTCGTAGAGTGCTTTAGCAGCATCTGCATCTCCAAGTTGGCGTTCTGTAATTTCTGCAAGCGCAAAGAGTGCGTTATCTGCGCGTATCTCTTCGGGGTAGGCTTCAAGCACCTTTCGGTAAAACTCAGCAGCAAGGGTAAACTGACCTTGCTGGCGATACAAGTTTGCTCGTGCATACAGGACATCGTCGAGGAGGTCGTTTTCTGGAAACATAGATTCAAGAGAGTCTAGTTTTGCAAAAGCGGCATCAAACTGACTTTGGAATCCAAGCAATTCAGAGGCGGCATACATTGACAGGGGCACAGCTGTGGTATCCAAATTGAGGTTGTCCATGATAAACACAGACATATCAATCGCATCGTTGGCAATGAGGCGAGAAGTACTCGACTTTAAAATATCAAACTGTTCTTGCGCCCATTCGAAATCGCTGTTGTAATAACTCAGGCGCGCATTTCGAAAACGCGCTTCATGTCCGAGCGTACCTTCTGGAAATGCTTTGTCGACTTGGCTATAAAGTAAGGTTGCTTCCCAGCGCTCACCTTCCATGAGATAAAAATCACCTAGATCTAGCTTTGTTCCAGCAGAAAAATTCTTGGTTGTCGGAAATTCTAAAATTGCCTTTAAGCCTTCTATGGCGACTTTGCGTTTCCCGAGTTGGTTGACTTGCAACATGGCAAGTTCGCGCGCTAGAGGAGCCGAAGCTGTATTCAAACCTACTTCGTCAAGAAAGGAGATGTATTGGCCTTCTAGCAATTCAAAAGCTGGCTTGTCAAACGTTGGCTCAGAAAGCAGACGCTCTCTTTCAGCTTGTAAACTGAGCTTCTTGGAATCTATGTAGTATGGGTTTCGCTCTCCCTTCGTTGTTACGATATAGTCAAAACCATCTTTCGCCGCTTCATATTGACGTTCGTTGAGTGCAGTGGTAGCAAGTTTGTATATCCGCTGGCCATCTTCTTGGCGACGCATATCTAATGCACGTACTTGACGCATCGCCGAACGAAAATCCTTTTGTTGGATGTAGGTCCAAACGAGCAGCTCCGTTAGTGTCTCGTTTTCGGGGGCACCTTGGAGCTCTTGAAAAATTTGCGCTTGAACCCGCTTGTAGCCTTCGGCATCGAGGTAGCGAGAAAGGATACTTTGTATACTTCCTAGGCGCATTGGTTTTTCACGAAGAACGAGTAGATAGTTGCGAACCATCTTTTCTTCTTCATTGAGTTGCTGATAGAGTGCACCGAGGTTGTACGCGAAAATCGTTTCGTCCTTCAACAGTTCTCCTCCGCGTTCGTAGGCCAATACTGCATCTTTGTATTTGGCAGCCCTAGAAAAAGCGTTGGCTAATTTTTGCACAGCGAAACGTTCGGCTGGAAGCTTCTTGAGCGCTTCTTCGTACACTTTTTCAGCCTTCTCCATCTCTCCTTGAGCCTCAAAATTCAATCCTCGCTGGACGTAAAGTCCCATACTATTTGGATTGGCTTTGATGGCTTTCTTGATGGCTTTTTCAGCATCCTCGTACAATTTAGCTCGGAGTAAACTTTCGATGTATTGGGTGAGGTAATACTCGTTGCGCGGCTGTTCTGTGTATAGCTTGTCATACAGTTGAGCAGCCTTCTCAAACTCCCCTTGGCTGAAGTACTGCTTAGCCAGTTCTATCTCCATTTGTGCGAACGCAGGAAGGGCCCCAACACTCAAGGTGAGGGTCAGAAAAAAAGCTAGGCAACGGAATAGGTGCGGCATATACAGTGATAAACGAAAAAGGAAGGGGTTGAGTTGCCCCCGAGAAAACACCATGCGTAACTCAGTGATGAGGCAACTCAACTACTCCTTTTTCGGACCAACTTATCAATGCGCTAATTTGAATTTAACGGGCAAATTGAATTGGACCCTAACCGGTATTCCTCTCTGTTTGCCTGGAATCCACCTAGGAAAGGTCTTAACGATATCAAGAGCTGCTTCTCCTGTCTGAGCTCCTGGATTTCTGACAATCTTAGGGTTAGTAATGGTGCCGTCTTTTTCAACGACAAAAGAGACGATTGCTGTGCCTTCTATTCCGTTTTTTCTTGCGAGTTCAGGATACTTGATGTTGTCGTAGATGTATTCAAGCATTTTCTTGGTGGCACAACCATATTGGTCGTGCTCTGTGTCTTCACAGCCTGGGAATAAAGGCATTTGCTCGACAATATCCCAAAGTTCAACCACATCGACAGTAGGAGGTGGTGGTGGTGGCGCTACTGGCGGTGGTGGCGGTGCTATCACCACCTTCTCATTGTTTGAGACTGGCTCTGGAAGGTCTTCTAAAAGATCTAGCTCGGGTAGTTCTTCGCGATCATCCAGCAAATCAATCTCTGCAAGAATATTGAACTTAGGTTTCACTTTGTCTTCAGGTGGAGGAGGCGGTATGTCTTCAGGCTCAGGGTAGACCGTGCGGATGACTTCTGTCTCAATCATAGGATTGAGCTCCATTTCTATTCGCTGATTATAGTTGGGTTTTTTGCTTTCGTATTCAAAAGCCATGGTCACAAACCCAAGGGCGAACACTAATCCAAAATTCAGAAAGGTGAGTCTGTGCGAAGACCACTGTCCTCGTGGTAATTGCGCATCTGTTTTGAGTACTTTGTTTTGACGGGCATGGTATAGGTATAGCATGGCCATGACGGTCGTTAGACCGAGTAGAATCGGAGTCATCTATATTGATTTTTAGTCCGGAAACATTACCGGAATGAACGAAGACAAATACTACGTAACCATTTGTCCTTCAATATAATAGATGCAATTAGGGTGGGTTTTGGTGGATGGGGGAATGTATTTTTTAGGCGCATTTACAACCAGCGCCAGAACCGTTAGTTCGCCGTAGTTACTTAACACACTAAATATTTAAAATACAAAATCACTTTAAGGTGCGATCAGAACTGACGGTTCACTATATATCACATAGCAAAAGAAAACGCCCACCCTGCTCGAAAGCAGAATGGGCGTTTTGTTTTACCGAAAGGTATCGACTCTTACTCGAGACGGAACTTCACAGGAAGGTTAAACTGCACACGTACAGGTTGACCACGTTGCTTGCCTGGGGCCCATTTCGGGAAAGTTTTCACTACACGTAGTGCCTCATCTCCTGTCTGAGCTCCTGGATCACGTACAACACGCGCTCCAGTGATGTTACCATCTTTCTCGACGACGAAAGTTACTACAGCTGTACCCTCAACACCGTTTTCACGGGCAATTGCTGGGTACTTGATGTTACCGTAGATAAACTCAAGCATCTTCTTTGTCGCGCACTGCTGCATTTCTTCGTTAGAACCTCCAGCGTTTTCACAACCAGGGAACATTGGCATTTGCTCAACGACTTTGAAAATCTCCTCGACTTTCGGTGCTGGTGGCGGCGGTGGTGGTGGTGGTGGTGGAACGTCCTTGACCTCAACTACTGGGGCTTCGACAACCTCCTCAGCTTCGACAGATTGATCGATAAATTCCGGCTCATCTTCTTCCTCGATAAGTTCTTCTGGAACTTCCTCGATTACTGGTGGTGGCGGTGGTGGCGGTGGAGGTGGTGGCTCAGCCGTACGTGGCGGCTCAACTTCGATCTCCTCTTCTAGCTCAAGAGCGTCATCTGGAATAAAGATGACATCATCATAAGTCGTCCAGTTGAAAGCAAAAATGCAAGTGAGTAGAGATAATACTAGGCCAAATGCAAAGAAGCTATTGCTTAGACGGAAAACATCTACACCAGGGTACTTCGTTCGACCTACCGTGGGGTTGTTTTGATCTAAACCAGCTGCGAGATCTTCGCTGGTCTTGCTGTTGTAGCGAGTGCGTATGAAGAAGATCAGGGCAACAACAAGGACAAAAAGTCCTGCTATTCCTAGAACGACTCCCATACTCGGGATTACGACATCCATAGATTTATGATTTTTACGAGCGTAAAATACGTTTAAAAATGAGGCTACCAATTCCAACCCCCACTCCGTTTGCTAACATGTCAGCGTATTCGAAGTAACGATTGGGGAAAAGTGTCCATTGCAACACTTCAAGGAGCACCCCTAGAAAAAACAAAGCGACGGTTGGAACAAGCCAAGAACGGCGCTTTATTGGTCCACCTGCTGGCGTTCCAACAGTGGTGGCATTTAGCCAAAGAACAGCGAGCGTTGTATACGCTAAGGCGTGTTTAAACTTATCAGCCCCAGCAAAGTCGAACAGTTTTGGTCCGAGCTGTGGAGGATTGCCAAGTGACAAGTACACGACCACGAGCGTTACAAAAATTGCGAGCGTTAATGCCCACTTGCGCGTGTTCGGTAACATAGATGCAGCTTTCGCCAAAACTGGTGGTTGGCTAAGTAAATTTATTTAGCTAACCAGCTCTTGATACTCAGAAGCACTCATTAGGCTCTTCACATCTGCTGGGTTGGTGAGGCGGACTTTAACAATCCAACCCTCTCCATATGGATCCTCATTGAGAAGTCCAGGATTATCACCTCCATCCTCAGATAGCTGTTCGTTGAATTCGAGGACTTCGCCTCCAACAGGCATATAGAGATCACTGGTAGTTTTCACCGCTTCGACAATACCGAAGACATCGTCTACTTCTAGTTCCTCACCGACAGTCTCTACTTCTACGTAAACAAGTTCGTCGAGTTCTTTCTGTGCAAAATCCGTGATGCCGATGTAAGCGTTTTCTCCTCCATCTACAACGCGAATCCATTCGTGCTCTTTGGTATAAAGGAGGTCGTCAGGAAAATTCATTTGGCTTTGTATTAGACAACGGCAAGAAACGCTATTTTTTCTTTTCCTGATCCCCCTGAAGTAGGAGTTTTAGGGCCGTTGTTAAATAAAAGCGCCTTCTTCAGATAGAAACCGAAGAAGGCGCTTTGAGAATTGGGCTGCACAAGGCGCCAAACTTAGCGCCTTCATGTGGGAAGATTAAGCCTCTGCTATAAACTTCTTGACCCAATCGGTAGTCAAACTCTTTGGACGCTCAAGTGGCATACCAAGTGCTCTACTCCAGCATTGTGCAGCAAGAACACCCATCGCACGACTCACACCGAACATTACTGTGTAGTACGAGAAATCAGTGAGGCCATAGTGCACGAGCAGTGCTCCTGAATGCGCATCCACATTTGGCCAAGGGTTCTTCACCTTGCCGAGAGATTGAAGGATTGGAGGCACAACTTCGAAAACTCGCCAAATGGTTTGGATCAACTCATCATCGCTGAGGTGCTTTTCAGCGAAGGTGCGCTGTGCAACAAAACGAGGATCTGGCTGACGGAGAACTGCGTGACCGTAACCAGGAATGACGCGGCCATTTGCTAGCGTAGAATTAACGTAGTCTGAGATTTGCTCTTTACTCGGTGTTTTAGTACCAAGTGCATCTAGCATCTTAAACACCCACTTGATCACCTCTTGGTTTGCTAATCCATGAAGCGGACCAGCTAGTGCATTCATACCTGCTGAGAGGCTATTGTAGGTGTCACTAAGAGTCGAACCTACGAGATGCGTGGTGTGTGCTGAAGCATTACCTCCTTCATGATCCGCGTGGATAGTCAGGTAAAGACGCATAAGATCCTTGAATCCATCATCTTTCACACCTAACATGTGAGCGAAGTTCGCTGCCCAATCTAATTTATGGTCAGGCGCAATGTGATCTCCATTTTTGAAAGAGCGTCGATAGATATAAGCTGCAACACGAGGAAGACGAGCTAAGAGGTTCATTGTATCCTCATAGGTTGCATCCCAGTATTCAGACTTATTCATGCCTTCTGCATACCGACGAGCGAAGACGCTTTCGGTTTGCATGGCATTGATGGCGACTGTGTATTGCGTCATTGGGTGCGCATTCACAGGTAGCGCTTCGATTGCATCGAATACATGTTGTGGTACCTGTGAACGGTTGGTCCACTTATCACTAAGCCACTTAACTTCTTCTTCAGTAGGAACTTCACCGACGAGCATCAGCCAAAAAAGGCCCTCTGGAAGAGGCTCTGTTCCTTCTCCTTTCGGCAAAATTTCTTGTAACTCTGGAATAGAATACCCTCTAAAGGTGATTCCACTTTGCGCGTCAAGAGAACTGGTTTCCCAGATCATCATTTTGACTCCTCTAGCTCCGCCAAATGCCTGACTAAGAACGACTTCGTCGATCTTCTTGTCGCCATGCTCTTTGAGCAGTGCCCTCATCTCTGTTCGAAGGGCTGATGCTTTTTCGTGAAATTTTATCTTTAGTGGATCCATTGGTAGGTTAGGCTGTTAGGGAGAGCTCTCGGCGTTACTTTGTGCCGTATCTTCTCTACGGTGGGCTAATGTAGTGTTTAAGCTTGTTTTAGCGTAAGCTTGCTTGAGAGTAATGTTGAAAATGAAACTTTGCGAACATGCTTATTGTCGATGATAAACTGATTTCAGACGATGTTGTTCAAGAGCAATTCATGTGCAATCTGAAAGCTTGTAAAGGCGCCTGTTGTCATGAAGGCGATTATGGAGCACCGCTTACTACAGATGAACGAACCATTCTTGAAGAAGAATATGGCAACATCAAACCATACCTTACGGAAAGAGGTCGCCAAGAGATTCAAGACCGTGGGCTTTATGAATACGTAAAATCAGCCAAGGAATGGGCGACTCCTTGTATAGATGATAGTGCCTGTGTGTATATGACGCGTACAAAAGAGGGATTTGCATCTTGCGGAATCGAACAAGCTTATCGTGCGGGCGCGACTTCGTTCAAAAAGCCAATTTCCTGCGAGCTCTACCCTATTCGAGTAGAAGCAGACGAAGAAGCGGGCTTTGAAGCATTGAATTACGATCGTTGGGATATCTGTTCTGCCGCGTGCGAACTAGGAAAGTCACAGAAGATGCCGGTCTACAAATTCGTCAAAAACGCCATTATCCGTAAATGGGGAGAGGACTTTTATGAGCAATTAGATGCTGCGGCGGAGCATATGAAGAAAAGTACGTAGTAAGCTGGATCGCTCGTTCCTCGCTGCTAGATCGCTGTCCCGCTTGATTGCTGATAGGGATGCAGTTGTCCGTCTTTATTGTTCAAATAACGTTTTGCAAGATCGTCAGGTCATTCAAAATTCTAATCTCGGAATCCAAAATTACCCGGTGCAAGCAGATATGACTTGATTAGCGTACTTTTGCGGGCCTTTTGAAGCCTTCTGGCTTTTTTTACGTAAGAACCGACTCACTCAGACCTTAAAGTAGAGGTCTTCATAACACACGATATGGCACTCATTGGAGAAATTCGCCGACGCAGCTGGCTTCTCATCGTCCTCATTGGTCTCGCAATGGCGGGCTTTATTTTCATGGACATGTTTAGCGGCGAACGCTCAATCTTTTCAGCACAACGCACCGCTATTGGTGAGGTAGCTGGAGAAACGATCGACCAACGTCAATTTGAACGTGCATATTCTGCTCTTTACAGTAGTTCACAAGGTGATGTATTCCAGCAGCGTCAAGGCCTATGGAACTTCATGGTTGAAGACAAGCTCGTTCGTAAAGAAGCACGCGAAATTGGAATGCAAGTACCTTCAGAAGAACTAGAAGATCTTCAGTATGGTACTGAGTTGAGTCCAATCATTCAGCAACGCTTCCGTGACCAACAAACACAACAGGTGAACCGCGAAATCTTGAACAGCTACAAAACAGCTGAACTAGACGGAAGCATCGGTGACCCTACAAAAGTTGACCCTACTCGTCGCGATTTTTGGTTCTTTCAGAAAACAGAAATCAACAAGCAACGTCTTCAAGATAAAATGGCTGCCCTTGTAGGTAAGTCAATGTACACGCCTGATTGGATGGCTGAAGAAATTGCGAAAGGTCAAAACACACGTGTTGATTTCGCTTACGCTAAAGTTGACTATACAGCAATCCCTGATGCTAGCGTTAGTTTAGAGGATGCAGATTATCAAGCATTCATGGCTGCAGAAGGTCATAACTACCGTCGCGAAACAGAAGGTCGCAGCATGGCTTACGTCGCTTTCGATGTTGAGCCAAGTAACGCTGACAGCATCGCTATCCGCTCTCGTCTTTCTAAGAAAAAGGATCTTTGGAGCTCTGCAACCAACGACTCCACTTATGTAGTGGTGCAAAACCGAGGGACCTTCTTACCGACCTACTTCAATACAGATGCGCTTCCAGCTGCTGCTCAAAATGCTGCAGTAGGATCTATCGTGGGGCCTTACCTAGACGGTACGGCTTACTCAATCACTAAAGTAGTGGATCGTATGACGATTCCAGATTCTGTAGAGAGTCGTCACATCCTACTTCCTGCATCAACGCAAGAGGAATATATTAAGTCTCAAAGTCTTGCTGATTCGCTTGTTGCCTTGGTAGAGGCTGGAACCAACTCCTTCGATGAACTTGCACGTCAGTTCAGTACAGGTCCAACCAGTACTAAAGGTGGAGACCTTGGCTACGTTGCTCCTGGAGCGATGGTTGGTCCATTCAACGACCTCATCTTTTTCCAAGCGAAGAAAGGAGAACTCAAACAAGTCGTTACGCAATTCGGTCTTCACGTCGTTGAAGTAACAGGACAGAAGTACATCAACAACAATCAAGGAACTCGTATCGCTACTATTAGCGAGAATATCGAACCAAGTACGGAGACACAAAATGCACGCTACGAAGAAGCTGCACGTTTTGCGCAGACAAATCGTACCGTTGAAGCACTTCGCGCCGCAGCAGAGGCTAATCCGAATCTCGAATTCGTAGATGGCAACATCGCTGGAGAAACAGATTATATCGTGGGCTCTCTTGGGTCTAGTAACGCAAGCCGTGACATGATCAAGTTTGCGTTTAAGTCTTCTACTGGAGAGGTTTCGCCAAACGTTTACAGCTTTAAAGCGAACGGAGCTTTCTACGATGGTAAGTACGTTGTAGCTGCTCAAACAGGAGAAATCGCTGCAGGAATTCCAAGTTGGTCTTCAGCAAAGTCTCTCATCAAGCCCGCAGTAATGAACATGAAGAAGGCAGCAATGATCGCCGCAGCTGGCAGTGATCTAAATTCAATTGCGAGCCGTTACGGTGTTGAACTAGACACTGCACGTGCTGTCAATTTCGGTTCTGCATTTATTCCAGGTGTAGGTTCAGAGCCAAAGGTTCTCGCTGAAACGTTCAGTCTACCAACGAATACAACTTCTGGCGTAATTGCAGGCAACAGTGCTGCCTTCATGATTAAGCCTTTGGTTCGCACTGAACCAGGTGACGTTAGCGCACAAGCAATGAATATTCGTAACACTCAGAATGCTCAATCTGCCAACAACGCACGTCAGCGCTTCGGAATCTCACTTCGAGAAGCTGGAGAGGTAAGCGACGATCGTGGTCGTTTTTACTAGCGCATACGTTTAGGCTTCCGCCAAAACTTAAAAAGAAGAGGTTGTCTTTCAAGGCAACCTCTTTTTTTATGCCTATACCTCGCGGTCGACTTTTCAATTCGCTGTGTCCCAGCTAAATGTCAGATCTATTATTACCTTTTCGGCATGGATACTTTACTTAGTGTACTTGCCGCAGTTATTCCTGTGGTCGCCATTTGCGTGTTCGTTTACCTGAAAGACAGTGTACGTCCAGAGAAACCGAAGCACCTCCTCATTACCTTTCTTCTTGGAGCGGCCTTCGCCTATCCAGCACAGCTCTTAGAGTCTTACTTTGGTTCCTTTGGTTATCAAAACGGCACAGAGTGGTTACCCTATACGCTTTTCATGTTCCTCGCTGTTGGGCTAGTCAATGAGGCCTTGAAGTACATTCCTGTCCTGTTGTATCCTTTCCAAAAATCCTTCTTTGACGAACCGCTCGACGGCATCGTCTACTGCGTTTTCGCTGCAATGGGTTTCGCGCTTGTGAAACTCCTAATCTTTGCTCCAGATCTAGATTGGAGTGCAATGTGGGGTAAAGCAACGCTTTCTGTTCCTGCGCACGGAGCTTTCGCTATGTTGACGGGATATTATCTCGGTCGTGCTCGCGGAAAGGCTAGTGCTGCACGAAATCGGTACATTCTCACTGGACTTTTCTGGGCGGTCATTGCACATGGTCTTTATGAGTGGATGCTTTTCAACCCATACTCTGAAATACTTAAAGTTGCGTCGGTAGTCGTCTTGTTGGCGTGCTGGGTGATTGCTCTTCGCCTTACGGCAAAACATGCTGCAGGACCAGAGCCTACTCCGTTAGCGAGTGGTAGTCGGTAGTATCAAGGATGTGCAATGAGCGTTGTACTGCTAACCACAGGTTTGCGGTAACCTCACTCATTCAGCCCCTTGGTATGGTCAAAATCTCTTCTGCTCTACCGTCTAGATAATAGAAGCTATCGCCAGTCCAAACGCCATCTTCTTCAAGCATGATGCGGACTAGCTTGTTCCATTCCTTGACATCGGTGGCTGCAAAGAGCTCAATGGAATAGGCCGTATTGGCAAACAACGGATAATCCCCACGCCCTTTCACTCCTCCTTGAGAATCCCACATACCGATCGTTGGACCAGCTGCATGTCCATGCAAGCCTATTGGGTGCGTGTAAATACTTGCGGTGAGTCCTTCTGTTTTGGCTTGTTTTAGCGAAAGCGAAAGAATTTCATTACCAGAACGACCACTCACATAGTTACTGGTAAGGATGTCCTGCACACGCCGACCATTTGCAAATGCTGTCTGTAAATAACTCGGCACCGCTTTCTCACTCGGCTTGAGTACGTAAAAGTGCTGCTGCTGGTCAGTATTCAAGCGGAGATAGGTAATCCCAAAATCGACATGAAGTAAGTCGCCGGCAAGAATCACATTTTGCTCAGGTCGCATACTAAAACTGCGCAAAAACTCTTCATTGCCTGAGTCTGCTCGTTGAACTGATACGCTTGGGTGGAACCATGTGTCCAATCCATAATCGACAACCAGCTGACGCAGCGCCCATTCAACATCTGTCGTCGTTGTAATTCCAGGGTGAATCGTTCGCTCACTCAACCCTTCTTGAAGAATCGTATGGCCCAAACGTGCAATCATCGGATA
>CALDTK010000137.1 GCA_937924035.1 uncultured Saprospiraceae bacterium
TTTGACAACAGAAGAATAGATTTCATGGCCGGTAGGAATATCGCATGGACACCGACTGGTTGGGAAGACAATCTCTATTGGCAAACTCAAGATAAAAAAACGCTCAAACGGATCAATAAGCTTATTGATGTAGCCATCAGATCTCCTTTTGAAGGTATAGGTAACCTGAACGGTTGAAAGGATACTCGTCTCGCCGTATCGATGACACACATCGGCTTGTATATGCTGTGGATGTCGACGCGATAACAGTTATACAGTGCAGGTATCATTATTAGTGGTTCAAATAACAATGACTACTGTAAGAACAACACTTAGTGAATTGTGCGCTGTGGCTGATGGCTGACGCGGGATTTCCGGCGATTTCGCTTCCGAGTACCAGCCAGTCGAATATGGATTTGATGCCAGCCAGGTGTTGTTTGACCGCTTGGGGTGAAGCGTCGCTGTTGCTCATTAATTCGATATAGGCGGCGACATGAAGCGGTTCGATGTCGATCAGTGACTCGATGCCGTTGTCATCGCACCAATCGAAGAAGCGGCTTACCGCGGTGACGTAGGCCGCCCGGGTGTTTTTGTTGCGGATGTGCGCGACGAAGAATTCAACTATGGTCGGTTGAAGCTTAATATTTCACTGCATGAGTCGATAATTATGTATATACTTATAATATATACATTAATGGGGATGTTACTCATGCCGAAAATAGCTAAATTGTTCCAAAATGGCGGTTCTCAAGCTGTCAGGCTCCCTTCTGAATACCGCATCGATGGCGAGGAAGTACAGATCGAGAAAATCGGCAATACGCTTGTGCTGCGTCCGATCAAACACAGCTGGGCCGACTTCTTTACTGACCCGTACACCGTACCGGATGATTTTTTGCAGAGTCGCGACGATGATCAACCTCAGGAACGTGAGCTGTTCTGATGTACATGCTCGACACCGATACCTGCAGTTACGTCCTCAAGACGAAGTCACCCAAATTACGGAAAATATTTGAATCTCAGACCGGCAACATCGCACTCTCCGAGATTGTGCTGGCAGAGCTGCGCTTTGGGGCCGAGAACCACCAAAACCGAACCGACGAAATTCACCATCTGATCGATGAATTCATTGCGCGGTTGGACATCCTTCCCTGGGCAGCATCCGCGGTATACGCCAAACTACGCGCTTACCTACAACAAAACGGCACACCAATCGGCAACCTCGATACTCTCATTGCCGCGCACGCGCTACAGCAGCAATTGATACTCGTGACCAATAACACGAAGCACTTCCGTAGAGTGCCTAACTTGAAAATCGAAAACTGGCTATAAAACAATGCCTTTGTGGGACACTAGATGGATTTATAAACAAGGGGAATAGCCTATGCTATAGATGGCTCGCCCTGTTATCGGGTATTGATTGTGCAATGGCGAGTTACCCCGAATTGTCATAGATTACGATGACAGAAAATGATCTTAATGTAGCAATAATCGGTGAGAAGTGGACATACGATGATGGCACGGTTTGGTCAGTCTCCGATGTTCTTGATAGTTGGCCCCCCGTGGTCGTCTTTAAAAGTTCTGATTCTGGACTGTATCCTCTTCTTTTTCTTCATGAACATGAACGGTGATATTTCTACTTCCGTGTTTTCTCGATAAATTTGGCAATATTTTTGTAACACTTATGGTAATAGGCATTAATTTTTAATCCTAACTTTTACTTAAGAGCACTGCTGATTATTACGTTGTAAAACTAAGCTACAGAGACATTCGGCCTGTCTTTCAGCTCAGCATAGATTAGCGAAGGATCATATTTGAGTTGTTCTATCAGAACTTCTAGAGACTCAATCCTTGAACGAGCGGCTGTGACAAATGCACTTGGTCGCGAGTTTATTTCATTCCCCATTTTTGCGATTAAGTGATCTCTATAAAGCATCAGTCCGGCTTTGATACAACGATATCTACCTTCAGAAATACTGTCTTTAATGATATTTATTTCTGTTGCGAGAAGTTCCTCGCCGAACTTGGCCATGTGATCCAGGTACTGAGCTTCCTTCAAATACGGTTGTGGAATACTTTCAGTGGTAGCGTCTTTATTCCATCTATTTACCTGACTCAATAGATGCTTTGTTGCTTCATGAATTATTTCAAAATCTACGCGCCTCACTTCTAAGCGCTTCTCACCTTCATATTCTTCAAAGTCGTATTTGTAAGTCATCCTATATTTATCCCTCATGCACAATTCCATATTATGTCATGACGCGAGAGATTTGTACATATATACAGTTCTGTTGCAAATACAAAACTCTGTGGGTGTCCCACAATGGGATTGTGGAACACCCACGTCTAAGCTACTGAAATGTCTCGATCTAAAATGTTGACAAAATGTCAATAAATAGCTAAAGTTGACGTATTGTCAACCGATAGAAGCCCTAGATGCATGTCATCTCGCGCAAACCGTTTCGCGACGCTGCAGAACAATACCCAAACTCACGCGTGGCGATCGATGATTGCTATCGAGTACT
>CALDTK010000138.1 GCA_937924035.1 uncultured Saprospiraceae bacterium
AGCTTTACTTCCTTGTGCATCGCGAACGTGCTTGATTATTTGCTGCAAGGTGGTGTTGGCGCCAACTTTTTCAGCGCTAAACCTGAAGTATCCTTTTTGATTAATGGTACCAGCTGCAACTTGATCGCCGGTTGATTTTGCGACAGCTATAGGTTCACCAGTGAGCATACTCTCATCGACATACGAGTTTCCTTCGGTCAATTTACCATCAACGGGAATGCGCTCTCCTGGTCGAATGATGACGACATCGCCTACTTGAACTTCTTCAATCGAGATCGTTCGTTCACCGAGATGATCAGCCGAAATCCTCACTGTTTGAGGTTGCAAGCCAATCAAATTCTGAATAGCCATTGAGGTATTTGACTTGGCTTTAGACTCGAGGAGTTTACCAAGAGAAACAAAGGTGATTATTACGGTAGCTGCTTCGTAGTAAACATGTGGTTCAAGACCCTTACTTTCCCAAAAAGAAGGATAGAACGTATTGGCTAGACTGTAGAGAAAAGCGATGCCTGTGCTCAAGGCTACAAGGGTATCCATATTTGCACGGCCGTGCTTGGCTTGGCGATAGGCACCGAAATAAAAGTGTCGCCCAAACCAAAAAAGCACAGGGATCGAAAGCAAGAGTGAGATCCATTTACCAGCGGGCCAATCCTCGGCAAACATGCCGATGAGAAAAATAGGTAGTGTTAGAATTGCAGCCCAGAGGGTTTCCTTCTTTAATTTTTGATAGGCTTCTTGCTCGAGATTCCGTTGTTCTTTAAGCGGATCATCCACATTTACGAGCAGCCCAAAGCCAACCGCTTCTAAAGCTGCTTGCAACTCTGCTGTGGTAATAGAAGAATCATGCTGCACACGAGCACTCGTATTAGCAAAGTTTACCTCTGCGGAATGTACTCCCGGAAGATCTTCGAGGATTTGCTGAACACTTACTGCACAGCCTGCACAAGACATCCCAATAACAGGATAATCGCTTTTTGTGAGCTTCGAGGCGGCGGTTTGCATGCTGTATAAACACCGGTAAGGAAATGGGGTTGTGGGCTCAAAATCATCAAAATGACCCATTTTACGTGAATTGGGTCAACCAATTGACCCAATTCACGTTAATTAGGTCAATGAAGACGCAAATTCTAGCTAGAACAGTGCTACCTCAAATAATAAGGGCACTTCAACCTCAAAAGGTCGTAGTCATTCTTGGGCCACGAAGGGTTGGTAAGACTGTATTGCTAAAGCAGCTTGCTGACCAGCTTCATGAAGAACCCCTATTTCTGAACGGAGAAGATATGGCTGCTCGTGAATTACTACAACGAAGGTCTATTGCAAATTACAAAGCGCTCCTTGGAAAGAAAAGACTACTATTTATAGACGAGGCCCAAAAGATTGAGCACATAGGAGCGATATTAAAGCTAATGGTCGATGAGATCGAAGGCATTAGAATTGTAGCAACGGGATCCTCTGCATTCGACTTAGAACAAAATACAGGAGAACCTCTGACGGGTAGAAAAAAGTCCTTCAGGCTTTTTGCATTATCTGAGGGAGAGTTAAACTCTGTGGAATCTGAAGTGGAGAAAAAAGATGCGCTCACTCAACGTCTGGTACTAGGAAATTACCCAGAATTATTTCACATTTCTGACCGTGAAGATAAAGTAGACTACCTCAGAGAAATTGTAGAATCCTATCTACTTAAGGACATTCTAAGTTTTGAGCAAATTGCAAAGTCTGACAAGATATTAGGACTCTTGCGACTACTGGCCTTTCAAGTAGGAAAAGAAGTTTCTCATAATGAGCTAGGCCAACAACTAGGAATGAGTAAAAATACAGTCGATAAATATTTAGACTTATTAGCTAAAGTCTACATTATCCAACCTGTTGGAGGATTTAGTAGAAATCTTCGAAAAGAAGTGAGCAAATCAAAACGTTACTATTTTCTTGATAATGGAATTAGGAACATCCTTGCTGCGAATATGAATCCTGTTGATCAGCGTAGAGACATAGGAGAAATATGGGAAAACTATCTGATCAGCGAGCGCCTTAAACTTCAATCATATCAAAGAAAACTCAGTTATAATTATTACTGGCGAACGTATGACCAGCAAGAGATTGATTGGGTAGAAGAGCGAGAAGGTCAACTGTTCGGGTATGAATTCAAATGGAATCCAAGGAAAAGCCCCAAAGCTCCTGCAGCATGGAGGAAGGCATATCCTAATGCACATTTCGAAGTTATCACTTCTGAAAATTACCGTGAATGGCTTGAGTTAGACAACTAAGTCCTACCTCCTCGCCTTTCTACCCTTCCACTCAAATTCAAATGGCAACAAGGCCAGCGTTCCTATGCCAGCAACATAGAGTGCATGCACGAAGCTTTGGAGCGGATAATTCCAGAGCACAACTTCTTCGTGCTCAAAGTGTCGAGATGCTACCTGCAGTAGCACGTAATCGACTATAATCTTGCCCCCCCAGGCCGTGAAGAGCGATTGGTTGTCAGCCAACCCAAGAACCATTAACGGTATTCCAGCGATAAGTCCTACATGGAAAGCCCAGACCAATCCTAAAGTCAAGGTAAGTGATGGCTGTTGATTTAGTCCTGTTTTCGCCGACCACCGCCAACGTTGTTGGATGAATGACTTTACATCAGCTTGAGGCGGCGTTAATACGATTGCTTCTGGAGTTTTAGCGAAAGCTATTTGCTCAGGAAACTTCTTTAATACTTTACCAAGTAGGACCATGTCATCACCACTTGCACTCCCTTTTCCTGAAGGATTTTGATAACCTCCGACTTCATTGAAAGCCTTCTTAGAAAAGGCTAAATTGGCACCATTGCCCATGGCGAAGTCACCGATTCTTAGGCTTGCAGCAGTGATGAGCATCATACCACAAAAATCGAGTGCCTGCCACCGTTCAAACCACGTTTTGGTTGGCGAGAGCATCACCGGACCTGCTACTGCAATTGTGTCAGCTTTACGAGCCTCGTCCAAGGACGCCAACCAATTGGTGCTTGCAATTACGTCCGCATCTATTGTGGCTATCCATTCCCCACGTGCTGTAGCGATCGCATAAGACAAAGCCGCCTTTTTGCCTGATTGATTTGAAGGTAATTCAAGGAGAGAAACGTCTTCCCTTTTAGACACTATTGAAGCGGTTGCGTCCGTACTGTGATCATTGACTACAATTACTTCAGCACCTTGATTCTTTAGACTGTCAAGTGTATCAGAAATGTGTGCGGCTTCATTGCGAGCAGGCACAATCACCGTCCAGTTTACAGGCGGGGCCTTTACCTTTTTTGCAATATTCTCCTCTTCTAAGAATCTTACCCAATGCCAATAGAAACGCCCTTGAATAAAGACGTAGCAAAACGTAAGTACATTGGCTAGAATGACGAAGTGATCCACATGGCGAAAGTCGCCCGAATAATTTACTCTTGTTTAGGGATTCTGATAACGAGTCCGTCGTCTTTTTTCACTTCTGTAAAACCTGCATCATCGTCACCAATTGGTGTTCCCGTGCCGAATTGATCACGCATTTGATCGGCTGCGCGTTGTTGCATGTCACCTACAGCACTTTTCACTTTCTTCAAAAGCAAAGCTTTGGCTAGCAAATAGAAAGCTACAAAAGGAGCAAACACTACAGTCGCCGCTCCGATCACTAAGCCTTTGAGGGGATTCTCTCTAAAGGTTTTGCCAATCCAATTGACAAAGTCGACAGGAACTCGCTTGTCTACATAATAAGCAGCGGCGGCTACGATGAGTCCGATACCGAAAAAGAAGGGAAGGCCAGATACGAGTGTGTTAACGGTAAATGCAGCTACTCGAAAGAGGACATAAATAAGTAATGCAAACACCAGCAATCCGATGATTGCTGAGCCTAAACTCGGACGTGCAGTGGTATAACGTTGCGTCATGGTACCAAAGTAACTCTAAGAAGCCTGTGCTAGTTGAGGCCTAATCGATAAGGGTGGCTAGATTCTCGACAGGCTAAAGAAAAGCAGACCTCTAGTCCTATGCTTCGACGTACTGCATCTCCCAGAGTTCACGGAAATGTCCTCCTTCGATAGCCAATAGGTCTTCTCGCGATCCCATCTCAACAACTCTCCCTTTATCGAGCACTAAGATCTTATCCGCATGGCGGATAGTAGCTAGCCTGTGGGCAATAACGATACTCGTGCGCTTTTCGATGAGCTTCTCGATGGCATACTGAATGACCGCCTCCGATTCTGGATCAATTGAACTCGTAGCCTCATCGAGGATCAATACATCTGGGTTGAAGACTAGCGCACGTACAAAGGAGATCAATTGGCGTTGACCCATTGACAGCGTTGCCCCGCGCTCATGCACAATGTGGTCGTAGCCATCAGGTAAGCGCATGATGAATTCGTGTGCACCAATCATTTTGGCTGCATCCTCTACCTGTTCACGTGATATGCGAGGATCGGCCAGCGTGATATTATCAGCAACGGTGCCTCCAAAAAGGAAAACATCTTGCAATACAATCGCGATTCGAGACCTTAATGAGTCTAACTTGTACTCCTGAATTGGGTTTCCGTCTATACGAATTTCTCCTCGCTGGATTTCATAAAATCGACTCAAGAGGTTGATGATGGTCGACTTCCCGGAGCCGGTCGAACCAACAATTGCTAAGGTTTGCTTGGCTTCGAGTGTAAAAGACACTTCTTGTAAAACCCACTCCGCTTCAATATATGCAAAGCTTACGTTGTCAAATTCAATGTTCCCTTCAAGGTGTTTTGGCGAAAGCTGACCGGCATCAGGAATTTTGTCTGTACGATCAAGCACTGTGAATACCCGTTCGGCGGCCACAAGTCCCATTTGAAGTGTATTGAACTTATCTGCCAAGGTTCGAATAGGCCGGAAAAGCATATTTAGGTACAATGGAAAAGCAACTAGTACACCAAGGCTTACTTCACCTCCAATGACACCTCTAGCCCCCCACCAGACCATGAGTCCGAGGCTAGCTGCTGATAGAATCTCAACGACAGGGAAAAAGACGGCGTAATAGAAGATTGAGTTAAGGTTGGCTTGAGTGTACTCTCTATTTATAGTTCGAAAACGATCGGCTTCTTGCTCCTCTGCATTGAAGACTTGAACGATCGCCATTCCGCTGATTCGCTCTTGGAGGAAGGCGTTCATTTTACTAATCTGCGTTCGAACAACTTGAAACGCAGCTTTCACCTTTTCCTTAAAGATATAGCTCGCAATTATGAGTAATGGAATTGTAGTTAGGCAAACCAAGGTAAGTCGCCATGAGATTGAGAACATGATTCCCAGTACAACAACAACTACCAAAATATCAGCGATGATGGCAATACCACCATCAGTGAATACAGTGTTGAGTGTCTGTATGTCATTGATCGTTCGTGTAGTTGAAGTCCCAATGGGGGTGCGATCGAAATAGGTGAGTCGCAGGCTAGTAATATGAGCAAACACCTTGTCGCGCAGATCTCTTACCACACTCTGCCCCAGCCAATTGGTGATATAAGTGAACCCGTAACGAACTAACGCTTCAAGCACCAAAACTCCAGCAATAATCAAGGTCATTTTCTGAAGCCCCGAAAGATCAAACTTAACGATGTAGTCGTCAACCATTGCCTGCACCAAGCGCGGTCGAAGAGCTGCCAAAGGAGCTGAGACAATGGCTAGTAAGGCGCTGATAATTAACAACCCTCTGTATGGGCTAGCCTCTTTCAGAAGTCTTCCAAGAAGGCCATAATTGGCGCTAGGTTTTTCAGGGGTAGCCACGAATGGCAAACCTACGAAGTACAGTATGGTTTTGAGGGGTGATCAAGAAATCCGATTTATCGACCTTACCCGTACATAAGCGTAGACGATATCGTCGTTCATTTATATCTGTGTGAAATGCCAACTCTACAGAAAAACACAAGTCAGTAGTCGAATGCAAAACACAAAGTTGGTCTTCGTGATACTTCATCAATTGTAACCTGGCCGTTAAACTTACACATTGGCACTACCCCAAACAAGGGGTTTTATACCGATATTCAGGGCTGGCATTACTTCGGGGCTTAATTTTCATCTTCGTAGCGCAATCACACACAGCAAACACTCACACATGCCAAAGCTTTACGCAGCGGTTCTTTCAGCGTTTATTCTCTTTACGAGTCTCTCGCTCTCAGGCCAGGTAACTTATACAGCAAACGATATAAACCCAGCTTATACAGGAAGATTCCGACCTGGAGTCAACCTTAGATATCTTCCACCCTGGAATACATTTCAGTTAGGTGAACTTGCTGCTGGAAACCCTGCATTAGGTGTACGAGGTGTAGGTGCGCGAAGTACTCGCCCAGGACTATTCGACAATGTTCTTGATGAATTTGGCTATGGTCTCAACGTAGATGCTTATGACTACTTCCGTGACTTAGGAATGTCAGAGCTTACTGCAATTGTTGGTTTTCCAAGTGATCGTCACCGTGCTTGGTCAGACAGACACTGCCCAACCACAGAGAAATGGAACGAGCTGTTTGCTGGAATTTATGAGCCTATTTGGGATGATGGTTCTGATGGAACACCCTACAATGAGGATAATGAGTATGCAGCTTACCTCTACCAGATCGTTACAACCTACACCGATGATGTACGCTTTTGGGAGATCTGGAACGAACCAGGTTTATACAAGGGCGATGATAGCCAAGTATTCTGGGGTGAGCCAGATTACCCTGGTTCTTGGTGGGTGAACGATCCTGATCCATGTGACTACAGCCTACATGCTCCAATCGAGCACTTTGTGCGTACACTTCGTATCTCTTACGAAATCATCAAAACGATTAGTCCAGACGATTACGTAGCCATTGCTGGTGTCGGATCGCAATCCTTTTTAGATGCAATCCTAAGGAATACCGACAATCCAGTGGATGGTTCAATTACTCCTGACTATCCTAACCTTGGAGGTGCATACATTGATGTGCTAGGATTCCATACCTACCCACACCTTGATGGATCAACTTCTTTTAGTCCCGATAACTATTTCGAGCGCCACTCAGATGGTGCTGCAGATGGGTTGATTAATCGCCGCCTTGGTGGATACCAGCAGGTTCTTTACAACTATGGCTACGATGGTGTCACCTATCCAAAGAAGCAGCACATCTGCACGGAGATCAACGTTCCTCGTGAAATCTTCACGGGTGACTATTTCGGTGGTGAGGATGAAGTGATCAACTTCATTGGGAAAGCACTCATTGCTATTAAGACGTCGGGTGTGCACCAAATGCACGTTTACTCCATCTCAGACAAGGTTGAAGAGCAGGATGCAGATTTTGAGTTCGACCTCATGGGGCTCTACAAAAAGCTAGCTGGTGTTAGCCCATACAACCAAGAGCTTAACGATGAAGGAATTGCGTACAAGACTGTAGCCGATCTCATCTACCCTACCGACTTTGACGAAGCTCATACGCTTCAGCTTAACGCTCAGCCAGGCACTCGTGCTTATGCTTTCGCCAAAACTGATGGTGGTTATGTCTATGCACTTTGGGCAGAAACACAAATCGATTTAAGCGAAAATGCAAGCGCGACTTTCTCCTTCCCTGCAGGTTTAAACCTTGGACAACTAACGAAGTACGAGTGGGACTATTCCGAAACGGGTAACACCTCGCAGGTTTCGCCAAACAATATCCAGCTTGATGCTCGCCCTGTTTATTTCGTCTCTGATGGAAATGGAATGGCGAATACTGCTCCAGTGCCGACACTCACTACCCCAAATTCCACCGTCAATGGCAACTTCGATGTTACCATTCAGTGGTCAGAACGCGTTGATGGTCTTGCTCTTAGTGATTTCATCGTAACCAACGGATCTGTACTTAGCCTAAGAGGCAATGGCGATCGATACGAGCTTACTGTAGCTCCGGTAAGTGCAGGTGTTGTAACCGTGCGACTTCCAGTAGCCGCAGCGAAGGATTTGACAGATATTCCTAGTCTAGCTTCGAATACGCTGACCGTAAATGCTACTGCAGGCGGAGGAAGCAACGGTACTCCAGATGCTGACTTGGAACTTTCAATTGTTGGCGACTCAACCACTGTTGCTCGTAATACAGAGACCACCTTCCTCATTACACTCACCAATACCGGTCAACGTGAAGGAAACGATATTCGTGTAGAGTTTCCGCTGCCACAGCTGCTTAGCTACGTAAGCAGCACTACCAGCCAAGGAGACTACGCTTCTTGGGACGGTAGCTGGGACGTTGGATCATTATTAGGTGGAGAATCGGCAACGCTTGAAGTAACACTCTTCAACTTGAGTGACGATGTACGCTCTGCATTCACTCAAGTGATTAACATGCGTCAGACGGACCCGGATTCAGATCCAGGAAACGGAGTATGCTGCACAGCTAATGAGGACGATGAGGCAGTATTCACCTTCAATGGCACTGCTCCACAAGACCAAATGGCAGACCTCTCGTTGATCATGAGCAGTCCGCAAGCTGCCGTGAACGCTGACGGTACATTTGAAGTATTGATCGACGTCGAGAACGCTGGTCCTGATCCAACTTCTGGAATCGCGACGAACATCAGCCTGCCGATGGGCTTGACCATTGTAAGCTCAGATATCCCAAGTGGAACAAGCATAAATGGCTCTCGCTGGAACATTAACCGACTCAACGTTAATCAAGGATACACCTTGCGTCTCACCTTCCGTACCAATACCCCTCAATCTGGAGCAGTTGTCACCGCTGAGATTGTAAGCAGTAGCCAGTTGGATCCAGACAGTACGCCAAACAATGCTGACCCTAGCGAAGATGATCGCTTTGTACTCGTCATTCCTGGTAATCAACCGAACCCGACGCCAGATATTGAATTGACGCTAAATGCTGACCGGACCGTATTCAGCGCCCGTCAAGACATCACGTTCACTGCACAAATAGTGAATACTGGCAGTGCGCCTGCCGAAAATGTAGAAGTCCACTTCCCTCGACCTGTAGGTATGGTATACACCAACCACAATGCGTCTCGCGGTACTTACGACTTGTACTTTGAAACATGGACACTCCCGACTGTAGCTCCTGGAGAAACTGCAACTTTACGGTTGACGCTTTTCACCATGCGTGGCGACCCTGCTATTACTGCGTTCGCTCAAGTAAGTGGATCTGACACTGGTGATGCTGATAGTGCACCTAACAATCGCCTTTGCTGTACGCCAATTGAGGACGATGAAGCTATGGTGCGTATTAATCCAAGGTTGATTCGTACTCCCGGTATCCGTGTAGCTTATGAATTGGAGCTAGACGATGACAACGACGATCCTATCAACCTCTTTAAAGTGCATAGTGTCACTCCAAACAGCGCCCAGGAAGTAACCGTTGCGTTCTCTACAGAGCTAGAGCAAACCAATGCTACCCTAGTGGATAACCTTGGACGTGTTGTACGACAAATTGTATTGGCAGAAGGCAAAGGATCGTTTAGAGAGATTCTCGACCTTAGCGACCTTAATCCAGGTATCTACAACCTCGTGGTAGACACTAAACACGGAAAAGAGACTACTCGAATCATACACATGTAGACCCAGTAGATATTCTTTAAACTTAAAAGACCTGACAGATTTTAAATCTGTCAGGTCTTTTTTTGACTCACCTCTTAGCACTACGAATTTTGTTCCGCTAGCTCCATTAGGGCGCCCTCTTTTAATGCGTAATCACAGGTATAAATTTGGTCTTGCGGAAAAGTCCGTAGCACATGGACGATCAATGCGAGAGCAACGACAATCATATCAGCTCTATCATCCGGAAGTCTTGGATCTCCTAGTCTTTGAGCATCACTCATCCCTGCTGCTTGCTCATAAAGCGAGAGGATTTTATTAGCTGATGCACTACTTACTGCATCATTTACACGCATACCAAACAAGTCGCCAATCACATCAAATGTGCCACTTGCACCGACCAAAGTTGCATGCTTTCCAACCGCGCTTTTAAGGCTCTTTAGAGTGAACTCTAAGTGCTTGAAGAGTGCAACTTCTTGAGTGCTCTCAGTCGAGCTTTTACGGAAAGGCTCTTCGGTGTGAAATTTCTGCCGGAGCACTTGAGCTCCTATTGGAAAGCTTTCGCTAAAACGTGTTTCGCCTTGATCGACAACGATGAACTCGACGCTACCACCACCGATATCCATAATTAAGTATCGCTGATCAACGGGTAGTCCTGCTGCGATAACACCTTTAGCGATGAGATTTGCCTCACGCTTCCCGTTAATTACTTGGATAGGTATTCCCAACCGCTGTTCGAGCTGCCTCTTCAGTACTGCCCCATTTGAAGCAGTTCGTAACGCCGCAGTACCAAAGGCCGCAGAAGCGACTACGTTGTGTTTTGCTAGAGAAGCCCCCAATGATTCAGCTGCCGCTAGGGCTCTCGTTATTGGTTCTTTACCAATGGTTTCTATCCCATCGCCTGCAACTTTTACAAAGTGACGCTCACGATAGACGACTTCAAGCTTGCCCTCAAACCAGTGGCCAACAAGAAGGTGAAAGGTATTTGTGCCTAGATCGATGCAGGCAAATAGCTCCTTATTCAACGGCTTGGTAATCTTTCATGATGGCTGCAAACTGATTATTCAGAAAAGCTTTACCGACCTCACTCATGCTGTTGGCATAAATAGGTGCGTTATCTTTCATGAATATGAGATACGCGCAGCCTTGAGAGAAGTAGAGATCTGCTTCAGCAGCGTTTCGTCCTTTAATTTGATAGAATATCCGCCCGATGGGTTTACAGGCAGCATTCATTTGGGCGGGTTGCTCTCCAATTTTTGCAATGGAGTACATAATCCCCTGCTTGTTGTCCATACTCATGCTGAAGTCCATTTCGTAAAACAAATAGTCAACATAGTCAGTGCTGTCTATCAATCGTTGCATGAGTTCGTTAGGAACTACTGGTAATCGATTTCCATCCGTTTGTGAGGTTTTGGCGGAAGCTGAAACGGCCTCACTTCCAACATCAGCTGAATCATTCCCCTTACCTCCACACGCTAGGATAAAAAGCGAAAAAAACAGGAAAACGAGTGGTGAAGTGATACGATTCATAGAACAAGGTTAAAAGGTTCGGCGCAAACGGAAGCCTAATTGCTTTAAAAATTGATTCTGTTGGTCACCACGGTCCTGCATAGGGGTGACACTAGAGTGGTAATTAAAACCGGCGGCCCATTTCAATGACCAAACGTAATAAGCGCCAGCAAGCGCATTCGCTCCATTGGCTCGATAAGGATTAACTGCAATTAAGTCACTACCATCTGTACCCTCCGCTGCTTCTGAGATTAATCTCATGTACTCTAATCCAGCGTAGAATTCCAGTTTGTAGAAAGTCTCATCCTGACTAAGCCAATCCATGTAATGCACCTTAACAGGAACAGCCACATAGTCTAAGGAGACCTTATCGTAAACGCTTGTCATGCGAGTTGCCTCACGACTACTTGCACTACTCCCGTACTGGCTATATGCAATGGTAAGTGACCCTCGCCAACGATCTGAAAAATCGGTGAACACGCCAACACCAGCAAAACCTCCCAACTTGTGCCAACCAGCGAGGTCATCCCCTTGAATTTGATTGAGGTTGGGGCCGAGTTCGACAAAGCCATTGAATGTCTGTGCTTGAGTAGCAACCGTCACCATGAGGCTGACGAGTAGAAGTATTCCACGAGTTGTCATCATATGGGCGAAGATAGTTAGAAGGTAAGCTTGACTTTAGCATCTTTGCGACGTGGCATCAGATAAAAAAGAACTCACTCGAACGGAGGCTTTACTAAAAGCTGCCGGATTCACCCTTCGCTATGAGCGGGGACATTTTAGAGCAGGTTATTGCGTCGTTCATGAACGTAGTGTGATCGTCGTCAATCGATTCTTTGATACAGCAGCCAGAACACTCAAACTTCGGGAGCTTATCGCTGGTTTAGATTTGAGTTACGAGGACATCCCCGAAGAGCACCATGAGCTTTTTGCGGATATCTTAAAAACGCACGCTGTCTCTGAAACCGAATCTTAACTCAGAACCCTGGCAACCACACTCACTCTTCTTGGTACTGGTACATCACAAGGTATTCCTGTGATAGCCTGCCCCTGCGAAGTATGTGCTAGCCCAGATCTTCGCGACAAGCGTTTTCGTTGTTCTGCCCTTCTTGAAAACGGAAATTCAAGGGTATTGATTGATTGCGGTCCAGATGTACGCCAGCAGCTACTTCAAACTGGGATTGATGACTTGGATGCTGTGGTAATTACCCATGAGCACAACGATCACATTATAGGTCTAGATGATTTGCGCCCCTTCATTTTCAAACGAAAAGCTGCTTTTCCTATCTATGCCGAGCCGAGAGTTCAAGAGGAAATTAAACGACGTTTTGCATATGCTTTCGCCAAAAACCCTTATCCAGGGGCTCCAAAGTTTGAGTTAATCGATCTGAATATTGGCGAGGAGATTAAGATCGGATCGTTACCTCCAATTATTCCACTGCGGGTCATGCACGGAAGCTTACCCATCGCAGGTTTTCGCGTAAGCTCAACTGCCTACCTCACGGACGTAAAGCATGTGCCCGATGAATCGAAGGCAGCTCTGCAAGGCCTAGACACACTCGTTACGAGTCTTCTGCACCATCATGAGCACCACAGTCACATGAATGAAAAGGAGTCGGTCGCCTTTGCCAAGGAAGTCAATGCCAAGCAAACAAAGTTCATTCACATGAGCCATTTGGCTGGTTTTCACGAAAGTATTGAAGAAAGGCTACCTCCGAATATGAGACTTGGCTACGATGGTCATGTAATCGAGGTGAAATAAGAGAGTATTCTGTTTTCTTTGTAGCTCAAACATGTCATTTGCTATGAAGTTACTCGAAGGAAAAGTTGCCATCGTTACTGGAGGAAGTCGCGGAATCGGAGAAGCGATCGTCCGCCGTTTTCATGCCCACGGTGCTAAAGTTGCATTTACATATGCGCGATCGGCAGACAAGGCGAATGCTATTGTGGCTGAACTTGGAGACGACGTCAAAGCTTTTCAGAGTGATGCTGCAGATTTCGGTCAAGCTGAGCAACTCATCAAAGATGTGATTGAAGGATTTGGGCAAATTGACGTTGTCGTCAATAATGCGGGGATTACTCGAGACAATCTGATGTTGCGTATGTCCGAAGAACAATGGGACGAAGTCATTCACACCAACCTTAAGTCCGTGTTCAACCTCACCAAGCATGTCATGCGTACGATGATGAAGGCTCGTTCTGGGTCTATCATCAACATGAGTTCGGTAGTTGGTGATTTTGGAAATGCGGGACAGGCAAATTATGCAGCAAGTAAGGCTGGAATTTTTGGCTTTACCAAGAGTATCGCCAAAGAAGTTGGCTCAAGAGGAATACGTTGTAATTCGATTGCACCAGGCTTTATCGCCACCGAGATGACTGAGGTTTTGGACGACAAAACGAAGCAAGGTTTTCTTGACGCAATACCGATGCGAAGACTGGGTAACGCCACTGAAGTAGCAGATACATGCGTGTTCTTAGCGAGTGATTTGTCTTCCTATGTAAATGGGCAGACGATCAGTGTTTGTGGGGCACTCAATACGTAGTACATCATGAATCCCCTTCCTACGCAAGATTTGAAACGTAAGGCGCATGATTTAGGCTTTGCGTTTTGCGGTGTAGCGAAGGCCGAGTTTATGGAGCCTGAGGCTCTTCAATTAGAAAGCTGGCTGAATGCTGGCAACAACGCTCGGTTGGATTATATGGCCAATCACTTCGATAAAAGGGTTGATCCAACGAAGTTGGTTCCTGGTGCGAAGACCGTTGTGGTTCTAGGATTCAACTATTACCCAGCAGATGAAACGCCCTCATTGGAAGCACCTAAAGTGGCTCGTTACGCCTATGGTGAGGATTATCACTATGTGGTTAAGCGGCGCGGAAAGGAACTCCTCAAGCAGCTCCAGGAGCAATATGGAGCAATCGAAGGACGTGTTTTCGTTGACTCTGCTCCGGTTCTTGAGCGTCAATGGGCTCAACGTACTGGGCAAGGCTGGCTAGGAAAGAACACCCTACTGCTTCGCCGAGACATGGGGAGTTATTTCTTTCTCTGTGAGTTGATCATCGACTTAGCATTTGAGCCTGATGGGCCGATGGATGACTTTTGTGGAACCTGTACCAAGTGTATTGATGCATGTCCAACAGATGCTATTGCTCCTGATGGCTATTTGTTAGATGCAGGGAAGTGTATCAGTTACTTGACCATTGAATTAAATGAAAGCATCGATGACAGCTTTCGCCAAAACATGGAAGGATGGGCCTTTGGATGCGACATTTGCCAGGAGGTGTGTCCATGGAATCGCTTCTCCAAACCACATACTGATAGAGAGCTTCAGCCCTACCCTGAACTCGCCACACTCAATGAAAAGGATTGGCTTGAAATGACCGAAGAGTCCTTTCAGAAGGTCTTTAAGAAGTCTCCATTAAAACGAAAAGGTTTGCCGGGCATCCAGCAAACCATTTCATTTATTAAGAAGTCTACTTGAATAGACGTTAGAATTCTACAGCTGCTTCGGGCTTAGCCAAGACATTGAT
>CALDTK010000139.1 GCA_937924035.1 uncultured Saprospiraceae bacterium
ATACACGCTACTGACGATCGATGATGAAATGGATCGTCAACGTTTTTTACTCGGTGCAATTCGCGAATCACTTGCTGCTGCGAAAAAGACTTTAGATATGAAGCGGAAAATTCAGCAGAATGGACATTTCCGATACCTGAAGAGCGACTTCTAATTAGTTGCCGAGGCCACTGGTTTTGCCAAGCCAAATTGGAGACTAAACACATGTGCGTACAGATCCTCACCGTCCCCTGGATTGCTGAACGCATAATCTAGGTTGATGCGCTTGTACTTTACACCTAGACCAATTGCTGGTCTTACAAGCAGGCTTTCTTCACTGTCTCCAAGTGGGGTATAGCGTTGGAATTGATCCGCTCCAAAGCGAAGGAAGATCATATCCTTATAATCTGCTTCTACACCCATGTTGAGGTCCATGCTCACAGGATCACTGGAAATGAGTGTATTCCGCTGGCCATCAAAGGTCAACCACGCAGTAAGTTCTGGAGCAATACCTATGTTGTTACCTATTCCAAATCGATAGCGAATGCCAGGGAGTAAACTTGGATTAGTCACTTCTGTTCCTGAAGCATCAGGAAGCGAGTTCCCTGTTGCAATCAGTACATTTTTCTCGTCATCTGTGAGATCCGTTTTCCAAGCATTGTAGGTGCTAGTTGCATCTCTCAACATTACCCCAATCATCAATGGACCATTTTCGTAACGGGTCCCGAGGTCAATTCCAACACCCCATGCCGTTGAGAAATCACCAATGATTCGACGGACAACTTTAAGGTTTCCTCCTACCGATAGCTTGCCATCAAAAAGCTTTGTTGGCTGCGCATATGAGATCAGCCCTGCATAATCTGCAGCTGAAAAGCTCGTGATGTTACCATAGTCGATTGAACCATCTGGATTGTAAAGGTTCAACGTATTAGGGATATCGTCAGTGCCCTGACGGATCAAACTGAAAGCGATACGTCGCCCTGAATTTCCGATAGGCAGACTTAATCCTAAGTAGTCGTATTTCGTTACTCCCGCAAATTGCTCAGCGTGCATTGCTCCAGCAAGTAAGCCAGTTTCGCTATCGACTGCAGTAAGTCCAGCAGGGTTCCAGTACGTAGAGTAAATACCCGTACTGGATGCAACCGCACTGTTCCCCATTGCTTGCGCGCGACTTCCTGCACCAATAGAGAGGAACTCATTACTATAGATCTGAGCATTGGCTGCCAGAGAGATGGCGAGCGCTAGAAGTAGGGTAGTTAATTTCATAAGCAGTGACGTACCGCAAAATAACGCAAAGCACGCACCTTGTCGTGTCTTGCTCTGACAAAATGAGAAAGTTATCTGACACATGAGTTATAGAAGTCTGTTGGTACAGACCGTTAAACACAAGAAAAGCCCCAGTAAAACTTACTGAGGCTTTTTTTGAAAGGGTGTATAACTGGAGAGAATCTTACATCTTCTCTCTATTAAGCTGCAAATTCATGCGCTGCGAATGGGAGATTCCAAGCTTCTGCAACACCTTCGTATACAATCTTACCATCAACAACATTTAGTCCTTTTGCAAGACCAGGATCGCTTGCACAAGCATTTTCCCATCCTTTGTTTGCAAGACGCAAAACGAAAGGCATCGTGGCGTTTGTCAAAGCTAGCGTACTGGTTGCTGGCACTGCACCAGGCATATTCGCCACACAATAGTGAACCACATCTTCGATGATGAAAGTAGGGTCTGCGTGCGTCGTTGGCTTACAAGTCTCAATACAGCCGCCTTGATCTACCGCTACGTCAACGACGACAGTTCCGGGACGCATGTCTTTCAACATTTCTTTCGTGATCAGGTTTGGAGCCTTTTTACCTGGAATTAGTACAGCACCCACGATAAGATCAGCATTTGCAATCTCACGTTTGATGTTGTAGTCATTTGAGAAAAGCGTAACCACATTTGGAGGAAGGATGTCGTTCAATTCACGTAGGCGATTGAGATTAATATCCATGATCACAACCTGAGCTCCAAGCCCCGCAGCCATTTTAGCAGCCTGTGTTCCAACGATACCACCTCCGAGGATGACAACTTTTCCAGGCTGTACACCCGGTACGCCGCCGAGAAGTACACCACGTCCGCGCTTAGGCTTCTCAAGGTACTTTGCTCCTTGTTGGATACTCATACGACCAGCAACCTCGCTCATCGGTACTAAAAGTGGCAATGATTTGTTTGGAGCCTCAACGGTTTCGTAAGCAATGCAGGTCGCACCTGACTTGATCATCGCATGTGTAAGAGGTTCACTCGAAGCGAAGTGGAAATAGGTGAATACGAGCTGTCCTTTGCGTACCAGGCTATACTCTTTTTCAATGGGCTCTTTCACCTTTACGATCATCTCTGACTTTGCATAGACATCTTCGATAGTAGGGAGCATAATTGCTCCAGCATCAGTATACTCCTTATCGAAAAAACCGCTACCATTTCCAGCACCTTCTTGAATGTATACGGTGTGGCCGTGGTTTGTCAGCTCATTAGCACCGGCAGGGGTTAAACCTACACGGTTCTCATTATTCTTTATCTCAGTTGGGCATCCTACGATCATAATCGTCGTTGTTTTGGTTGGGCGTCACAAAGTTAGCATTTCAGCTTTCGCCAAAACCTTAAATGTGCATCTTCTTCAAATTTTTTTTCGACGCCTAACTCAACCTATGATAGCTGACCATAGGGCATAAAAAAAGCTCGAAGTTTTACTTCGAGCCCCAAAACGAATCTTTCAATTCTTAACCAAAACTTACACTATAAAGATTATGCAAGCACCGTGCCAAACTCAAGATGAGGCACTGTTGGCGTCAAGTAAAATCGTCATATTGATTGCAGCTGGCGCAGCCGAGCACCTGGGAAATATCTGTTGTACAAACAAGGTTGATCGATTACGCTCACAGATTACTCTGCTCGGCGTAAACGTGTTTCAATTTGCTCTCGCGCAAGTTTTGGAGTGTGCTTTTTCAAATAACTCAAACGAACAAATCCTCTGCGACTCCTTCAATTATCCTTTTCTCTACGGCCATCTCGAACATACCTCTTACAGCTGCTCTGCCTCGTTCACCTAGGCTCACTGAATACTCGTTTACATATGTCTGAATGTGTTTGTATTGAATCTCCTCACTCATTTCTTGCGCATGCATAGCCACGTACTCCGAGCTGGATTGCGGGTTAGCCATCGCAAAGTCAACCGAGCGTCGAAGGACTCGGGCAATTTTAAGCTGCTCCTCCTGTGGTAAATCTCGTCGCACAACAATCCCACCCAACGGGATAGGAAGACCCGTTTCAGATTCCCAGAAAGAACCCAAGTCTTGAATCAACTCAAAACCTCGCTCGGCATACGTGAATCGATTCTCATGGATGATTACACCTGCCGCCACTTCATCTTTGGAAATGCTAGGTTCTATCTCATTGAAAATAATTGGACGTAAATCACTCGCCTCGGGATAAGCCAAGCGAAACAGAAAAGCAGCTGTGGTGAATTTGCCAGGAATTGCTATCGAAGCGGCAGAGACTTGTTTTGACGAAAGTGGAGACTTGGCAATCAGTAAGGGGCCAATTCCTTCACCCAAAGCACTACCTGCATCCAAAAGTCTGTAGCTGTGCTGCAGGTGTGCAAGCGCATGATAGCTCAACTTCGTAACGGGATATGTTTTGGCGAAAGCTCGTGCGTTTAACTCTTCGACATCTTCCAAGATAGGCTCAAAAGTGAGTCCTTCAGTGTCCACTTTGCCGTGAACCATAGCGTCGAAAATGAAGGTATCATTCGGACAAGGGGAGTAGCCAATCTGCAGCTTCATAACCTGTAAATGCTTCAGGGCAAGATAGGTTGTTGCTGCTACCTTCGCGGCCGAAGTTAAGTTCAGCTTCATTTCTTTTTTTCGCTAACCGTTAAGTCATGCGCCCACCCAAAGTAGTTTTCGAAGACAACCACCTGTTGATTGTCGATAAGCCTGCAGGAATGCTCTCTCAAGGTGATGATACCGGTGACTCTACCGTTTTGGATTGGGGAAAGAACTACATCAAGCACAAGTACAAAAAGCCAGGCGACGTTTATCTCGGTCTTGCGCATCGCCTCGATCGTCCTACAAGTGGTCTTATCGTCCTGTGTCGAACAAGCAAGGCCTTATCTCGTATGCAGCCAATGTTTGCAGAACGTGCGGTGAAAAAGACCTATTTGGCTGTTGTCAACGGAAACATCGAGGATCGAAAGCAGACGCTCGTTCACTGGCTGAAGCATGATCCAAGCATCAAACGAATGCGCGTACATACAAGTGAGCGCAAAGCAGGATCCGGGGGTAAAAAGGCGGAATTGACTTACCAACTTCTCGCTCGAGTGGCAAGCCATTGTTTACTTGAAGTAAACCCTAGTACTGGACGTAGACATCAAATTCGCGCTCAGTTTGGGGCCATTGGATATCCACTTGCTGGAGATCTCCGCTACGGAGGAAAGGAAGCCATGGAAGATCGTAGCATTGGCCTGCACGCACATCGCTTACAGTTTGCTCATCCAGTAGGCAAAGCCCCTATCGATGTCAAATGCGTTCCAAGAAGTAACCATAGTGCCTTCATGCATTTTACAGAGGTGCTATCGACTATGGGGCAACGCGGATTTCATTAGAAATCTACTTCGAGTCAAGACCTCTAAAACGAAAAAATCCCGTCGCGTAATTAAACGCGACGGGATTTTTTTGGAATAAAAGGGTCTTATGAATTCCTGACCTCTTTTTCTTCTACGATCACACTAGGATCGTCTAATTCACCTCGGTGAATAGCGAGGCAGTTTGAGATCTTTTCGAGAAGCTCTTCTGGAGCGAATGGCTTTCCAACATGATCATTCATGCCGAACAGCTTCGCCTTTTCACGTTCGCTGAGGAAAGCTGAAGCAGTCAACGCAATTACTGGAAGTTCTCGAACAGTAGGGTTTACGTGCTTGCGAATTTCTGCAGTGGCGCGATAGCCATCCATCTTTGGCATCTGGATATCCATTAGACAAAGATCAAAAGTTCGGTTATTCAAGATTTCTAATGCTTCAATACCATCATCTGCACTGACAACATCAATACCCAAGCGTACCAACATTTTCTGGACAACAAGCTGGTTGATCTTGTTATCCTCAACAAGAAGGATTGAATTTCCAGCGAGGTGAGTGAATACTTTTTTCGCACCAACGTTTGAGCGCTGATCCTTTACAGCAACAACCTTGAACGTGAGTAGAACCGTGAAGCGGTTTCCACCTTCTGGACGAGGTTCAACTTCAATCTTACCGTTTTGTAGGTCAACTAGGCGACGGGTGATTGCTAACACGAGGTCCGAAGAATTATACCCTTCGAAGGCATCGTCTGGATTGTAAGTGAAGGTGCGGAACATGCTTTCAAGTTGCTTCGCATCCATTGTTTGTCCTTCGTCCTCAATTTGGAAACGAAGGGTTGTTTCTTCTGTCGTAAGCTCTTCGACCTTGACAGCTACATGGACATTTGAGTTCACGGAGTGCGCGAAACTTGTCTGCACCAAGTTGGTCATGATCTGATTGAATCGAGCCGGATCACCCATCAAGCAGCCAGGAATAGCTCCATCAAATTCATAGGTGGTCTTGATCTCTTTCTGCTTTGCAGCCATTTCAAATCTAGAAGCCACTTCTTCGAAAAGACGCTTTGGATTGAATTCACGCTTTTCTAGGTTGAGCTTACCAGCTTCGATTTTAGAGAAGTCGAGGATGTCGTTGATAAATACGACAAGATTGTTCGCTGAAAACTGAAGTGTACGTAGGTGCTCTACCTGATCTGGACGAGGATTTTCCTCAAGCAGCAGGTGACAAAGTCCAGAGATGATGTTAATCGGCGTACGCATTTCGTGACTCATCGTCGCCAAGAAGCGATCACGCGCAAAGGATGTCTTCTGGATAGACTCACGTTCGGCCATCTCATCGACAAGCTTTGAATTCAGACCATTGAGGTTATCGTTCTTTTCTTCTAACTCAAGATTCTTGAGATCGATTTCTGTCTTCTGACGTCCAATCTCATCGTTCTTCTCTTGGAGCAAGTTGTTGTCTGCCAACTTCCGCTTGTAGCTCATGAAGAGTACTACTGCAAGTGCGGCAAGAAGTCCGAAGCCAACTAAAAGACCAAAGAATTTAATGCGTGCGCTAGCTTCTTCTGTTTCTAGGCGCTCAATTTTTCTTTGTTGTTGTTCCGTCGCAAACTCGCTTTCGTAACGAGTAGTTAGCTCAACAAGTGCACGGGATTTTTCTCCTGCGAAGAAAGCTTCACGACGACGTACAAACTCTTGTTTTGCCGAAAGGGCCATTTTGAAATTTCCTTCTCGCTCATAGAAAAGAGAAAGGTCACGTGCAATTGCGAATCCTTGAGATCCTTCAATTTCG
>CALDTK010000140.1 GCA_937924035.1 uncultured Saprospiraceae bacterium
TTCTGTAATTGGCGTATTGATACCGTCATCAAACGTTTCTCGAGCGTAAAATCCACGCGTGCCAGTGAAAGGAAATCCAGTACCAAAATTGTAGCGAAAGCTGGCTTCCCATGTCTTCGCTTCGTCTAGTTGATAGCTGACTAAGAAGTTGGCGTTGTGGCGACGGTCAAACACGGTAGGAAATACCTGCTCTCCATCATCACGGTTTACTCTACCAAGAGAATAGGTGGTCCATATGTACAGTGGACCACGATCGTAAGCAACACTAATATCCAACCCAACAGCTTCTCCTGTCTCACTTACATAGTCTGGTTCTTGACTGTTTTGCTTGTTTCGATTAATAGCGATCAACTGCGTAAAGTCTTTCCAGTATGGCTCAACGTTTAATAGAACGCCTGGGGCAACATCGAATTCAATTCCACCAATCGCGTGAACTGACTTTTGTAGCCGATCAGGAAGTGGTTGGCCATCAATTCCAAGTACAGTCTCTTCAGGTCCACCAATGAAACCTACAAATAGGTTTACGACATCAGTTTCACTTACAGAACTCAAGAGGTTTTGACTGTAAAGTCCACCTGCAAATTTCAAGCGGATACGATCAGTGGCATTGAATTTAAGCCCTAAACGAGGCTCTGGACTGAGCTCACTTTGACTTGCATAGTACTGAAAACGAATACTAGGCTCGAGCACAAACTTATCCCAGGTGCGCTTGTAAGAAACGTAAGCTCCAATCTCTGTGTTATCAAGACGAAGTTGAAATGCTTGATTGAATCCATTCACGAATTGGAAATCAGTTTGGATTCCGTTGAATGCAAACCCGTAGCGAATCGTGTTTGGGCCAGAGAAGTTACTAAAGTTGACTTTTGCTAAATAGTTAGTCAACGAAGAAGTCCTTGGATCTTGGTTAGCAACTTTAAGTTCCGACTCATAGTTGGAATAACTAATAGACCCGTCGATCAAAAGGTTAGATGCAGGAGGAACCAGTTTGAAATTCATTCCAGCACCGAAGGTGTTCCAACCATAGGTCACGTCTGTAAAAGCCGCTTGGTCAACAAAATTGAAACCGAAGAACTCAACTTTTGAGCCGTTACTTCCTAAGGTGGAGATCTTACCATAGAGATCGGTAAAGCTGTAAGGAAGACCTAGGCTATCAGCTGCATAACTGTAGAGTTGAGGACTCGTTTGATCAAGGTAACCTTGCTTTGCACTGAACAAGTAGCTAGCTGAGCCACCTTTTTTCTCATCAAATTTTGTGAGCGGTCCTTCCAACATCACACGGCCTTGGAAAGGACTCACACCTACGAGACCACTGAATTTTTTACGATTACCAACCTTCGTGTTGATGTCTACTACTGCTGAAATTCGTCCACCATACTCAGCACCAAAACCACCTGTTAAAACATCTACGTTTCGGATTGCTTCCGTCTCGAATACACTGTAAAATCCAATAGTGTGAAACGGGTTAAATATGGTCACTCCATCAAGAAGCACTTTGTTCTGAATGGGAGCACCACCACGAATAAAGATTTGACCACCTTGATCACCTGTCGTTACGATACCAGGTAAAACTGGCAGATATTGGGCTAAATCTGCATCACCACCCGTACTTGGAAGGGCCTTGATGTCGCGTGGCGTGAGCGTGATTTTACTTACCTGCACATCTGTACGAGCTTGCGTTGTCTCAGCCTTAACTTCAACAACACCTAAGCTGACACCTTCTAATATCGTAAGTCGCGCGTACTGAATGTTGCTGCCATCAACTGTAATCGTCGCACGTGCAGTATCGTAGCCTACAAAAGAAGAAACGATCTCATAGGTACCTGCTTCAAGGTTTGTAAAGTTGAAAAACCCATCAAAGTCAGTAGTCGTACCATTTGTGGTACCAGCAATTGCAACAGTTGCGAAGGCCACAGCTTCTCCGCTATCACCATCATAAACGTTACCGCGTATGATAGATTTTTGAGCGAAGAGGGAAAAAGAGATGGCAAGAAGCGCCAGCGTAAAGAGTACTCTCATGAATGGTTTTCTAAAGGGAGCCGCAATGTAGCATCTTCTGACAAGTCGTTGTGCAAGTTTGCCGACTAGTTCTACCTCTATTTTGCTCCTGAAACCCTAGCGATGATCTCTTTTATTGCTCTTTTCGCGAAAGGAAGCTGAGGGCAAGACCACATGAGCTGGACAGTTTGCCTGAAAGTTGCTGACTCATCTAAAAAATCAAATGTTCGTTCTGGTCCGTTCTCGGCGAACAAATTGTAGAAGATTGCTCCAGCCTTCTTTGGATTATCAATGACGTAACCAAGCATTACTGAATTGAAAACCTGCTGAACAGGTGAAGGACTCCAAGGGATCTGAGGTGATGTTGTTAATTGCTGAGCAACTTCCTTCGCGAATCGTGCAATTCGCGTAAATGCATAACCACTTGAAGGCTGCACCCAACCTCCACGCGTACCAATATTCCAGACTCGTTTAGTACTTTTTTTCCAAAGCGGCTCATCTGTCATTGGAATCACTCCGTACTCTTTTCGAAACACCTTGCTCGGTGCTTTTTGATACTTTTCAAGAATGTAGGAATGGATCTGATCATCGTAGGCGTTCCGATCCCAGACTCCTTCGCTGAACACTGCTATTTCAACCAAAGCTTCCGTACTACTTGTAGGGACGACATAGAAAAAAGCGACTCCATCTTTTATATCAATAAAGTCCATAAAAACAACCTCCTCACTATCAAAAGCATTTATCGGCATCTCGACAAACCACCCTCCGAAGTGCTGTAGTGTGGCATTGTAGCGCGGCGTAGGCATCTCGATCTTTGGAGGACGACTGTCTAGGACATAGTCTGCGCGTATGCGTTCTTCACCAGAAAGAGTTACTTCAACGTCATTACTATTTTCTGAGAGGTCATTTGCTTCTTTGTTAAGCCATGTCACCCCAGCTTTCGCCAAAACCTCCTTTGCGTACTTGTAAAACGTACTGCTGTGCACCGAGTAATATCTATATGGATTGAGTTGGTGCGACTGTCGTTTTCCGTCAGTAGCTAGTTCGATTTTGGAAAAAATCTGTTGTTTGACGGAAGTCGGAAGCAGAGGATCTTTAGCCCAATAGCTCCAAGTTCTGTCGTCACTATTCTTTGGGGAAGGCTCAATAATCGAGATCATTTTACCACTCCAGCCTTGATCGAGCATGGCCATGGCAGTCCATAGTCCAGCTGCACCGCCTCCGATCAAAATTACACTTGGCTTGCTGCTGGAGGTCGAACTCAACTCAATAATTGACTAGGTGAACGGTAAAGCTAGGAGAAGTAAGTGAGAGGACGAAGGGTATTGTAGAAAGTTGAATTCATGAACCCATAGAAATCGAATCTTGCAACCACCTTGCTAGATGCTTGTTCTTCGACCGAACACCACGACGATTAAGCTATGCCTACTCCTAAAATTTCAACCCTCGGTCAACTCAAAAAATCGGGTTATTCAGCCAAGTCTATTAAAGATGAGCTCAGGGATAACTTGATTTCAAAAATTGAATCTGGTGAAAAAGTATTCCCTGGAATTGTCGGATTTGATGATACCGTAATCCCTGACGTTGAGCGCGCTATTTTGAGTCGACACAACGTGCTCCTTTTGGGACTTCGTGGTCAAGCCAAGACAAGGATCGCAAGGCAATTGGTTGGTCTTCTCGACGAGTATATCCCTGTTATTAAGGGTTCTGAACTCAACGATGATCCATTACAGCCTATGAGTAGGTCTTCGATTGATTTAGTGAAAGAGCTAGGCGACAAGACACCTATATCGTGGTTACATCGAGATGAACGCTACGTTGAAAAGCTAGCCACTCCAGATGTTAGTGTTGCCGATTTGATAGGTGATGTTGATCCTATTAAAGCAGCTACGTTGAAGCTTCCGTATTCAGATGAACGGACGATTCACTTCGGACTAATTCCGAGAGCACACCGATGCATTTTCGTGATTAATGAGCTTCCAGATTTACAGGCCAGAATTCAGGTGTCCTTGTTTAATATTTTGCAAGAAGGGGATATTCAAATCCGCGGATTTAAGCTGAGGCTTCCTCTTGACATACAATTCTTGTTCACAGCAAATCCGGAGGACTATACAAATCGTGGCTCAATAATTACACCACTAAAGGATAGAATTGAGTCGCAGATTCTGACACACTACCCTACAGAATTGGCTCTAGCCAAAGAGATCACTGCTCAGGAAGCTAACTTACTTGACGTTCAGCAGAATCGAGTTATTGTCCCTGACTTATTGCACACCTTACTCGAGACGGTTGTGATGAAAGCAAGAAACTCGGAATTCGTCGACGAAAAAAGTGGAGTCTCTGCGCGGTTGAGCATTTCTGCCTACGAAAATCTTGTGTCTGCAGCTGAGCGGAGGGCTATTAAGAACAAAGAGAAACAAGTTCAGGCACGAATTCAGGACTTCTGGGGTATCATCCCAGCGATTACCGGTAAGATTGAACTTGTTTATGAGGGTGAGCAGGAAGGGCCATATAATGTAGCAATCAAACTTATTGGTGAAGCTGTGAAGAGTGTATTTACTTCAATCTTCCCTGACCCAAGTAAGACTAAGGCTGACAAAGATCCTTACGGGATCATACGAAGCTGGTTTGGTGGAGGAAATATCGTGTCGATTTATAACGAGGACTCTGAAAAAGACTTTCGTCAAAACCTACAGGATATTGCTGGCCTAAAACGCATAGCGGATTCCGTTGAAGTGGAAGGTGCAGGTGATTTGTTGCTCATGGAATTAATCTTACATGGACTAACAGAAACAGATGTCCTCAATCGAGATTTCATCAATAAGAAAATGGAATTCAAGGATATGCTTGCGAACATGCTCGATGACGATCTCTTCGGTGATAATTAACGGCGCGTTACTAGTTTTGGCGAAAGCCTAATGGTGTAGCTAAACCTGAGTACAGCGTCCATTCATTTGCCACAAGCTTTCGCTAAAACTTTGACTTATGCGTATTAACGTCCATCCAGATAATCCGCCTCGTCGGAAATTAGAGCAAGTCGCTGATATTATACGTAGTGGAGGGACGATGATCTATCCAACCGATACGGTCTATGCACTTGGCTGTGCAATTGGTCAACACAAAGCGGTCGATAAGATTTGTCGACTACGTGGGCTTAATCCTGCAAAAGCTAACCTTTCGATAATCTGCAATGACTTAAGTCAGCTTAGCGACTATGCGGCCCAGCTAGACAACCATGTTTTCAGGGAATTGAAAAGATTACTTCCTGGACCTTACACTGTTATCCTCGTGGGAAACAAGATGCTTCCAAAAATTTTCAGGAACAAGAAGAAGACAATCGGTATTCGTGTGCCTGATAATGAGGTTACGAGTATGCTTGTTGATATCCTTGGTGAGCCCATCCTAACTGCAAGCTTAAAGTGGGACGACGATGATGAAATCGAGTATCCTACAGATATTGATGATATCTATGAGCACTATGGTCGAGATGTAGATGTAATTATTGATGCAGGAGCTGGTGGAAATACACCATCGACCGTTTTAGATGCAACAAGTGGGCAGTTGGAACTTATCCGTGAAGGAAAAGGAGAATGGGATTCCTAGCTTTTAGCTAAAATGAAAAGCCCTCATGAGCAGGATTTACTGCTGATGAGGGCTTAAAAGGTGGTGAGCAATCATAACGCACGGCTACAACCCAATACCCTTGCTGCATCTCTGCCCTGGGGGATTCATGGGGAGCTCGTCGTATGACGCCCACCGAAGGCAAATGTAATTGCATCGGCGGACTATCCCACGTTTTATGCTGTCTATTTTTAGATAATTCAAAAAAAAGCCCTGTGCTACTTAAATCAAGTAGCACAGGGCTTGAAAATCAAAGGGTTGGTCTACCCTATTCGTTGATAACCTTAACGCGCATTGCTTTTTTCGCGCCCCCAGCTACGGCGTATACCGTATAGATACCTGAGTGGTAGTTACCTGTTTGAATGAGGACAGGCGTTTCGTCTGCTCCTAGAACTTCGATACGTGCCTGCTCTTGTCCAAGAGCATTGTAGACGATAAGATCAACATCAAATCCAGCAAAGCCTTTGAGTGAGACGAAAAGCTGGTCACTCGCTGGGTTAGGGAATGCTGTTACCGCGTCTGCTGACAGATAATCAACCGAGCGGACCTGTGACTCTCGTGACTCCAATGGTGAAACTAGACGTACACGGTAGTTATTCGTTCCAATAGTTGGAGTTCCATCCAAGTAGTCGAAAGACTCCGTACCTGTACTCTGAGTAGGCACTGTTACAAGTGCAATAACTTCCCAATCACCAGATTCATTTTCCCGTTCGAGTTCGAACATATCGTCACCTTGCTTAAGGTCAGTAATCCACTCAAGCTCTACCCCTTGTTCAGTCGCATGAGCATAGAGGTTAACTGGCGCTGCAACTCTAGCGCTGCTGTTGCTAGCACAGTCGGTAGCCCATGCTACTGCCTGCGAGAAATACTGCCATCCATTTGCTGTGATATGAGCCGCTGACGTATTGTTCCAGAACCAGCCAATTCGCTTAGCTGGCGCAACTTTACCGACCATGTGATCACCAGCATCATAAGCAAAGATTGCAATCTCGCTTGAACTTTGACCTTCAACATACGCGACTTTAGTTGCGCTACTTGCTGGCCTGCCGTAGTTCCAATCTAGATCAGTATTTGCAATACGTCTCGTTCCAGAAAGTCCTGCTGAGATAGGGTGAGCATTGATACCAACTAGGCGCTGGGCATGCCAAGCAGTTCCGTAGTCATGGTTTACTGTAGTGCCAGTCATCTTGAGGTCGTCATATAGATATGACTCCCATGTAAGTACTGGAACAGCTACATCCGTGAACTTCGAGCCAACTTGACTGCTGCTCACTGTTGAACTGATGATGACAAGTCCTCTTCCATTTGCGTCAGAAGTAGATGATGCAGATGCACTTCTTAAAGTAACCGTGTATCCTAGCTGAATAAGCTTATCATTAACTGCTTGATCTCCTGAGTTCAAGTTGGTGTCACCAACAATGAAAAGGATGTTATCGTTGCAGCTTCCTGCTGGAGGGTTGGTCGTACCACCGATTGCAAAACAAACGTCATCTACCCAAGCTTCGTTGTTCGTTCCAGAATTTGGACGCTTGAAAATCACGTGAATTGAAGCCGTCTGAGCAGGAGCGGTTCCAGTAAGGTTAAACTCTTGGTAAGCACCTTGAATGAAACGCTGAGACTTCTCAGAAATGAATGTTCCATCGGCGCGACGATACTGTACCCAAACACCAGAGTTAGTCGCAGTACTATGGTCTTTCGCAAAGTAGCGAAGTGCCCATGGTTGTCCAGGTGAAGCTGCGAATGTTTGCTTAGCAGAACTACCTGTGTAATCAAGTCGTAAAGCTTCGTGCCCAGAATTTACTGGACTAGAAGTCAACTTTGCACCATTGAGGAATGACCATCCTGTTAAACCATTCTCAAATCCTGGATTCGCGATAAGGTTATTAGCACATGGGTCAAGAGGTCCTGCAGGAGCAAGTACGGTTACTGTAAAGTTGCAAGACTCTGAATTGCCACATGCATCTGTAGCAGTGTAATGAATCTGGTAGGTACCAGCTCCACGTGTCGCAGAAGCCGCTAAGCCACTAGTGCGACTTACGTTCAATCCACCGGCAGTACAAGTCGTAGAAGCAGTAGGAACAGTATAGCCTAAAGTAGCCGTTGTTGATCCTTGTGCAATCTGAACCGTGCTGTTTGCCGTGCAGTTAAAAGTGATGTTGCTAGGAGCAGGAGCAAGAACGGTTACAGTGAAAGAGCAAGTCTCAGTATTGCCACATGCATCCGTAGCGGTATACTCAACAGTGTAAGTACCAGCTCCACGAGTAGCATTTGGACCTGGTCCAGATGTGCGACTTAAGTTTAACCCACCAGCGTTACAAGTAGTAGAAGTTGTAGGAACGGTGTAGCCTAAAGCGGCCGTTGTTGATCCCTGCGCAATCTGCACAGTGCTGTTTGCGGTACAGTTTAAAGCGATATTACTCGCTGCTGGAGCGAGTACGGTTACTGTAAAGTTGCAAGACTCCGAATTACCACATGCATCGGTAGCAGTGTAGTGAATCTGGTAGGTACCAGCTCCACGTGTTGCAGAAGCAGCAGGGCCACTTGTACGAGATACATTCAATCCACCTGCGTTACAGGTAGTAGAAGCAGTAGGAACAGTGTAGCCTAAAGTAGCAGTCGTAGAACCTTGTGCAATCTGAACCGTGCTGTTTGCAGTACAGTTCAAGGTGATGTTGCTAGGAGCAGGAGCAAGCACTGTTACAGTGAAAGAGCAAGTCTCTGTGTTATCACATGCATCTGTAGCGGTGTACTCAACAGTGTAAGTACCAGCGCTACGAGTAGCATTTGGACCTGGTCCAGAGGTGCGACTTAGGTTCAATCCACCTGTATTACAAGTGGTAGAAGCAGTAGGTACTGCATAGCCTAAAGTAGCGGTTGTTGAACCTTGAGCAATCTGTACAGTACTGTTAGCAGTACAGTTGAGTGAGATACTTGATGCTGGAGGAGTTGTACCTCCAATACAAACAACGTAGTCTTCCATTTCACCGAAGCTGAAACTTTCACAAGCTTCTGCATAAGCGTCGCGTTGCATCACAACACGCAGACGGGTAAGTCCAGGAGTTGCATTTGCAGGAATTGCTACTGTAGTAGAAGCAGTTGCACCAGATGTCGCAGTATTAAGACGTAGCACTTCTTCACCAGCATCATCGAAGTCACCATCACGGTTCCAGTCAATAAAGGCAGTGTAGTAGAGGTCAGTTTGGTACTGAGCATAGCTAAGTCCTGGAGTAATATCAAGAGTTGCAGACGAACCTGGAGTTACAGATGCGGGACCTGCTTGCTCGAAGTACTCATATGCTTCTTTGCCACTTGTATTGTCAAGATCAGCGAATTGAACGCGTGAAATCCATTCCCACCATGGCTCCCATCCACCAACGTTAACACCGTTGCATGGGTAAGTAGGTGCGGTTCCGGTACAATTTCCACCGCCTGTATTGGTCGGTGTTACTGTCACATTATACGTGCAAGTTGCAGAATTACCACATGCATCTGTAGCGGTGATTGTTACCTGTGAAGTACCTACAGCGAAGTGAGGAGTACGGTTAGCTGGAAGCTGAGGATCGTACGTGTACGTCAGGCCTCCTTGCCCACAAGTAGTAGATGCCGTTGGCACTGGAATAAATACATCTGCTCCGTATGCAGCTATTTGTGGAGTCGTTACGTCTGCTGGGCAAGTCAATGAGATTGAAGTTGCAGCAGCTGCATTGACAGTCAAAGTAGTAACACTGGTCTCAGTATTTCCACAAGCGTCGGTTGCTGTAAACTCAACGGTATACGTGCCAGCAGTAAGAGCTGAACCACTAGTAGGACCAGAAGTCTGAGTGACGTTCAATCCTCCGGTAGTACAAGTAGTAGATCCAACTGCATCAGCAAAGGTTACTGTCGCTGTTGTCTGTCCAGCAGCAATGTTTACAGTTTGGTTTGCAGGACCATTAAGAGTAAGAACCCCTGTTGGATTGCCAGAGCCATTTCCAATACACAGCAGGTAGTCCTCAATTTCACCGTAATCAAACAGATCACATGAAGAAACAATATGAGAACCACGCTTCATGAAAATTCGCATACGAGTAACACCTTGTACTGCGTTTGCAGGAATCTGAACTGTTCCTGTTACGGCTGCACTTGTCGCATTCATACGAAGCACTTCTTCACCCGCATCATTGAAATCACCATCTTGATTGAAGTCAATGCACGCTGTGTAGTAAAGGTCTGTTTGGTAACCTGACCAGCTTAGGCCTGGAGTGATAGTCAAAGAGTAGCTAGATCCTGCGTCTACTGAAGTAGTTCCTAATTGGTTGAAGAACTTGTAGCCTTCTTTTCCACTTGAGTTATCTAAACTAGCGAACTCTACCTGAGCAATCCATTCATGCCAAGGTTGCGTTCCACCAATCTGTCCGTTGCAAGCATATGTAGGTCCAGTTCCTAAACAATTTCCGCCACCAGTTGAACCAGCATTCACAGTGACAACTAAATCGCTAGTAGCAGAGTTGCCACATGCATCGGTTGCAGTGAAGGTGACAGTCGTGTTCCCGATAGGGAATGCTGATCCTGAAGCAGGACCATTTGAAACCACAACATTTAATCCACCTTGCGGACAAGTCGTTGAAGCGGCTGGCATGTCATAGTTAACATTAGCAGAGGTTGCCCCTGATGCAGCGGTAGCTGTAACGTCAGTTCCATTCGCAAGTGTAATGGAAGTAGCTACTCCTGGATTAACAGTAACCAGAAGGCTACTAGTTTCAGAGTTGCCACAAGCATCCGTTGCCGTGAAAGTAACAGTGGTAGTACCCACTGGGAAAGAACTTCCTGAAGCCGGGCCACTAGAAACAATGTTTAGTCCACCCTGTGGGCAAGTTGTTGAAGCCGCTGGCGTAGCATATGTCACATTAGCACTTGATGCGCCTGATGCTGCTGTAGCAGAAACGTTCTGTCCGTTAGCAAGTGTAATACTTGTTGCAGCTGGTTGTACAAGGCCAAAACATACATCATCAACCCAAGCTTCGTTATTTGTACCAGAGTTTGGACGGAAGAACTTTACTCGGATGGTCGCAGTTCCTGCTGGAGCTGTACCTGTTAAGTTAAACTCTTGATAGGCTCCTGTAACAAAACGTTCGCTTTGCTCAGTAATGAACATTCCACTCGCATCTAAATACTGTACCCAAACGCCAGAGTTGGTTGCTGTACTATGATCTTTTGCAAAGTAACGAAGCGCCCAATCTTGACCTGGAGTAACTGCGAAGTCTTGAAATGCAGAGCTTCCAGTATGGTCTAAACGAAGAGCACTATTACCAGAATTTACAGGGCTGGAAGTCAATTTGGCTCCATTCTGGAAATTCCAACCGGTAAGACCATTCTCGAAACCTGGATTAGCAATTAAATTACTTGCACACGGATCAAGGGGACCAGTACCTCCACCATTCTCACAAGCTGTTGGGCTTCCGTTAAGGCGGATATTTAGATCAGTTTGTTCACCTGCATCGAAATGTGCTCCACTAGTTGGTTGTGAAACAATTGTGTAGTTGTACCACCCACTTGCTCCAAACTCGTTCATCTCATGAACGTTTGCTCCAATACCAATCTGCATGGAAGGCCCCATGCGAGTGACATTAATCACGCCACCAGCCAAGTGCTGACGACCTGTAAATGTTCCCGTAGTTTGAGTATAGTAGTAAAAGCTGCCAGGGTTAGTGTACGACTGGTTACAAAGTGGCGCCTTAGGTGAACCAGCTGGTGCAGTAGTTGTGCGCCCGCTGTATGTTACATCAGCGTCGAAAACAACATCTGCGCGATGTGTATTAATAAAACGTCCTGTTAATCGTGCTGTACCGTCGTCATATTCAACGAACTTAACGTTGTCAGCTCGATAGAAAACACCGTCTCCGCTAACGTTAGAAACCATCTTAGTGTAGAAAGCATCTAATTGGTTGCTGTTGCTACAAATTCTGATATCCGTAGCATCACGATCCGCACATACAGCTGGGCCAGTTGGGCCTCCAGCTACCAGAGTTGCTAGATAATCCTCCATTTCACCAAATGAGAAACTTTCACAAGCTCCTGCATAAGCATCACGCTGAACAGTGATACGAACTTTGGTACAACCTGGATTTACACCTGCCGGAATTGTAATATTCTGATCGACTGATGATCTATTTCCGAAATGCTCGAGAACAGTTTCACCTGCATCATCGAAATCACCATCACGGTTATAATCAATGTAAACTCGCCAATACAGGTTGGTTTGATAACCTGACCAACTTAGTCCAGGAGTTAGTCGAATACGTACAGTTGATCCTTCCTCAAGTACGGCTGGGCCTTCGTTTTCAAAGTTAGCGTAAGCCTCTTTACCGCTTGTATTATCAATTGCATCAATCTGTACCCGTTCAATCCATTCCCACCATGGCTCCCAACCACCAACATTTACATCGTTGCATCCGTAGGTAGGTGCGCCTTGGCAAGCAGCAAGTTCTTCGCTTGTGTTTTCCGCGAAAACTGTAGCGGGATTAATTCCAAAAAAACACCAAGCAAAAACTAATAATGCTAGGTTTTTTATAATGTCGAAGTCTCTCATTTACTGTTGGTTTATCTCTACCAAAGTTCAGAAAATATGGAATCACTTTTTATGAGAATAACCTACCTCTATTATGCTACTTATATATTGGTACGTAAAAAATTGGGCCACCCGAATTCGAGTGGCCCAATCGATAAATCACACTTCTCTACAAAGAGTAGTGAATTGAAATAGCTCTTACTTTTCAGTAATCATAAGCATTTCTGACTTCACATAATCTCCAGATTGAAGAGAAATGCCGTACCATCCAGCAGGATAATCACTAACGTTTAGCGTAATGATTTCATCGTCACCGTTTAAGGTACGAGTAGTGACGATTCGACCTAGTGGATCGCTAACACGAAGAGTAACCTCTTTGCCTTCAAAGCCAGTGAGCGAAACATTAACGTTTGTAGAAGCTGGATTTGGATAAACGCTTACATCCCCTAGGCTGATGTAGTTTACAAGTTGAAGCTCACTACTGCGATCATTGCCGTCTGTATAGACCGCAGTGATTCGGTAGAAGTTTTCTCCTTCTAGAGGATTTGTATCTACATATGAAAGTGTCTGAGGACTATTTCCAGTACCTGACCCTTCGACTTCGTCAATAACAAAGTAGTTGATATCATCTGCTGAGCGCTCGACTAGGAAGTAATCGTTTTTAAATGCAGTATTATTGAACCATTCAAGTTCAACACTTGAAACACGTTGTTCTGCATTAAGTGTAAGAACATCAGCAACAAGACGTGCTGTTTCATTTCCAGTACAATTAGTTGCATCACGAACAGCAGCGTCAAATAATGAACGACCGTAAGTAGTCCAGTTAGCAGCACCATTGTTATCGAGATAGAATCCGATTCGCTTGCCAGGAGCACGCATTCCGCCTGCCATCTGAGCACCTGCTTCATAAGCAAATATAGAAGCCATCCATGGATCCGCAGGAGCATTAGCGATAATGCGAGCCTCCGAATTCATAACTTTTCCGTAAGCAACCTTTCCTGAAGAACGGTATACATTTTCATGCCCGTTGCCTCCAGCTGCTAGATTATCAGTGCCATTAACTACATCAAGTAATTGAGTACTTGACGTTCCATAGTCATGACCAGCTGTAGTCATGGTCATTCGCATATCATCGTACAAGTATCCTTCCCAGGTCATTACGGGTACAGCAACATCACGGAATTTAGTTCCAACATTACCACTGTTTACAGTAGAAGAAATAAGAACTAAACCTTTTCCATCAGCATGTTCAGTATTAGCCCAGTGAGCATCCTTTACCATTACATTATATCCAAGTTCGATGAGGCGGTGCTTAATAGCTGCATCGCCATTGTTTAAAGTAGTGCTACCAACAACGAATAGTACATCTGTATTGCAAACAAGAGGTTGTGCTCCACCATCACAGTCTACATAAGGAGACAGGTTACTTCCAGGAACTATAACTCGTGAGCTATTTGTTGGTGTCTGCCAGAATACATTGAAGAAATCATAACCTTGACCTTCCGCGTGAATAAGCTCAGTGTAGTAACGCTTACCAGCCTCGAGACGAATTGCTACGGACTTTTGACTAGCATACTTTGAAAACTCACGTACACCTGTCCAACCATTTAAACCTGCGATTACTTGAGCATTAGCTTCAGTATCATCTGTAGAAAGAAGTAGCTTAGTTTGATTGTCTCCAGTCACAGTAAAGCGATACTCTCCTGTAACATCTGGGTGAATATATCCACGAACTCGCGTTCCATATCCATCACCTGCATCAGCAGGTCCACAGTAAGCTTGAATTAGGCCGCGACTGTCTGGATTGTTCGGGTAGCGACTATCAGACATGAGTTCCCAAACGTCAGAACTATTTATACCATTCCACACTTCACGTAGTAGTCCTCCTTTTGCAGATACACAATTACTTGGTGAGCTACCTTCGCCATTACCACAGCTTTCGATATCGCCAATATTGTTCGCTCCTATAAGTGCGAAGCTGCTCTTGCCAGGCTGCTTCCAGTAGATAGCGGCATGATCACCTCCTGCACTCTCCTTATGAAGTAACTCGAAGTAGTACGCCTTTCCTGCTGCTAAGTAGAAGCTAGAAGACTTTTGCGAACCATACTTATGCAGTTGGCCTTGGCTTGTGTAACCAGAGATAGAGGCGATCGTGTAAGCGTAGCTTGCATCAGCTTCAAAACGACTCATTAGTAGTACCGTGTGGTCATCTCCAGAGATTGCAAACTGGTGTTGACCAGATTTTTCAGGATAGATCCAACCACGAGTACGTGATCCATAATTGTCGCCAACGTTCGTCGGTATTTTAAGCTCAGTGAGCTTTTGAGTCGCGTCAGGACTAGCAGGGAACTTTGCTTCTTTATACAACCATGGAAGGTCTACTCCATTTATGTTTTCAAATCGCTCATAAGTAACTTGACCACGTTGTCCCTCACAAACATCGCCTTGAGGACTATCATCGCCGTCTGCACAACAAGCACCAAGTGCTTGGTTGGCTAATACTTCTGATTGAGCCCAAGCGCGGTCATATACAGCGACTTTCTTTAAAGAACCTTCCCAGCCACGATCATTCGTCATCTCGTTGAAGAAACCAAGTGAACAGTGTGCACCCCAGTTGCTGAAGTTGCCACCTACATGCCCACTGTATTGAAGTTCGCCGTCAACATAAAAACTCTCGTTTCCATCTGCATCACGTGTAAATACCAGATGCTGCTCTTGACCAGGCTTTACAGAGTTAGCAGAAGACACACGATTAGGCATGCCGTTGTTATTCGTTTGTGTCGTTTTAAGACGGAAAATATAGCTTCCGTTTTCCTGTCCTAAAGTAAAGTTACGAGCACCAGTATTCTCACTATTAGTAACAATACGTGCTGGTCCAGACTGATTCTTATCTGTTGGAATAACCCATGCTTCTAGCGTTAATGCGTTGGTCATCATGATGCCATTCGCAATCTTCCGAGCTGAACCTGATTTAATAATACCATGACCATTGCTTTTGAAACCACAGTCCCCTTCGCGTACGATATCATTGGTATTCTTATTCTCTAGGTGAAGTGGTTGTCCATAACCAGAACGATCATAAACCCACCTTACAAGTGGAGTCTTTAAATTATAGTAAGCAAGAAGTCCATTACTATTCTTTGATGCACATTCTTTCTTAAGTTCAACGATTACATTGAACTCACATAGAAATACATTTCCAGCATCATCTGTTGCAGTATAACTAACAACTGTTGTTCCTTCCGGGAATAGGTCACCCGGCTGATGAGATGCAGTAATGTCAAGATCACTGTCACAGTTGTCAACGAATGCAGGGATATCCCAAGTAGCTGCAACAGGAGCAGACTCTTGATCTAACAGTTGAATCTCTGCAGGGCAAGAGTCAATGCGAGGGGCAAACTCATCAGTAATTGTTAACTCTGTAGTACAGTTAATTTCGTTTCCACGACGATCAACTAGTGTAAAGAGAACTTCAATTGTTCCAATGTCAGCACAGGTGTACGTCTTGCTCTCTACACCATCTAAAAGATAGGTAAGTGCATCACAACTGTCAAACCGAGGTGCAGCGAAACGAGTGCCTGAAACAATAGTATTACCATTCTGATCTACTTTCTGTGTCCACGGCTGACAGATAAGCGGTGATGAACCACCTTGTGCTACCACTGGGCCTCCACCCATAAGTGCCTTGTTAGTTATAGTTCCATTCTGATAGAAGATACCTTCATTTGTAATCCAGCTATCATTGTCTATCAAGTTGTTATTTACGAAAATTCCACAACTGAAATTATTAATTTCTCCAGCATTATTAATGTAACCCTCGTTCGTAAAGATTCCAGAACCACTGTTATCAATAACTCCTCCTGTTGTATTGAATAATCGTCCACTTGGGGTATTAAAAATGTCTCCTACGTTTGAAAGGAACCCATAATTTTCAAAGTCAGCTTCGTTAAAAAGACTTACTCCATTTTCAAAGAACCCTCTATTAACGAGTGTAGATTTATTATAAATTTCAAACAAATTCTCAATGTGTGCATCTATTGCATTCGTAAAAGTTGCATTGTTTTCGATCGTACCACCAGAATTATTTGTCAATCTACCTTCATTGATAAAGCGACCATTATTGATAACTTTATCTACGTTTTCAAGAAGTGCTTGATTAAAGAAGTCAGCATTATTAGCTATAGTACCTCCATTATTCTGAAGAATTTGACCAGTATTTGTAAATGTTCCATCGTTAGTTAAAGTACCAACGGTTTTAATAGACCCAGCATTCTGAAAGCTACCAGTATTAGTCAAGTTTGTCCCCTGAATAAAATCAAGCGCCCCTGTTTCACGTATCTTAAAATCACCTGTTGCATTGTTTGTAACAATTCCATTCACAGTAACTGGGCGCTCGATACTTACGAGTCCATTATTGATTAACGAAAATACAATATCAAAGCTCTCTGAATCATTTACTAATAATTTACCACCTTGCTCGATTGTAAGGAAATTAGTGCTTGTTATTGATCCAACGTAAGTGCGGAACTCTCCACTTACAAACATTCGTCCTGGAACGTTAGTCAGTGTAGCTTTTTGGCGGAAACTACCTCCAGCCTCTACATTGATGATTCCTGCATTAACCATTGTGGCATCTGCATAGTTATTCAAGCGGCCACCATCTTTTACATTAATTGTTCCACCACTTGGTGAAGAATAGCTACCACCAGTTCGGTTGTTATAAAAACCTGCAACATTAATAACTCCAGGATTATTGAAAGTTCCTGTTTCGTAGATTGCAAAGCCTCCTTCAGCAGTTACGTCAATCGTCCCTTCATTGGTGAAAGCACCTTTTGAGCCAATCCAGCCATCATTAGTCAATGATCCGTTTGTACGTGTAGTGCCTGAAAGTGATGTAAATAGTGACCCTCCTGTTGTAATAGCAAGCGTCCCAAAATTCATAAACTCGCCGTGTACATTAATTCTTTTCGATGTGGTAAATGAACCACTTGAAAGTAGCATGCCGCCATTTGCAACAGTTACTGTTGCAGAAGCGGATAAATTACCAAAACTTTCTAAGCGGTAATTGATGCTTAAGTTTGAAGCTATATCTACTGTAGTACCTCCTGGAATGACGGCATCATTACCGGAAGCTGGAAGGCCATTAGACCAGTTAGTCTCGTTGAAGTAGTCAGCATCTGAGCCCCCTGTCCATACAGTCTGAGCAATTAGAGCAGTTCCTGCCAAGAATATTACGAGTAATGAGAGAATACTGCGTAATGAAAGTTTAGTGTGTGTTCGGTTCATGTACAATGTGTTTGTTAAAGACAATAGCCTAGCCTTCTGGTCTTTTGACCAGTCCTTAGGAGAATGACTGAGGGGATGCCCTGCTCGGGATGTTTAAGAAGACTGAAGGCTTCTTACCAAGATTTCAACGAAAATTTTAATGTCGAAATTCGGAAGAGTAGACAAGGCAAATATAAATAGTGGAGTGCATCAATGTGGCTTATACAAGATCGTGGGTATCGTCTACCCTAATTAGATTACTATTTAGAGTAATCCAATTACTACTAATTACGATTATCTCGTATGCATAATACTCTTACCCTTTTGGAATTATCTCAGTTTCTTGTCCAAAATACTCTACAAACTTCTGCATATCGTTTGCAAGCTTAGCATTATTCGTCGCATTTCTATATGTATCAGCTAGACCTCTAAGCGTCTGATACATGAACCTATCCATCTCTACGACTTGCATATCTTTCGTCCACAAATCTATTTTCAGCGTCTCTCTTCTGTCTAAATCGAAAACGCTGAGTAGCATTCCCTTTACGACTTGTGGATCTTCAAAGTCGGTACCCCCTAGTTCCATGTCAACAGGCATACGATCTTCATCAAGTCCGACTTTGATGCTAATTTCTGAAGTGGATGTTAGTTTGCTCATGATGCTATAATGTCTATGCCCTTCGCAGTTTTGTTCATCACTGCATTAGAATGAATTTTGATGCCTCCTCTTGTTTCTCTTGCGGCCTTTACCATACAAATGGCAACCGTCTCAGCTTCTATTGGTCTAAAGTTGCGGATTGCGTTACCAAATAAGCTGCTAGTAATGCTGAGTAACGACTCGGCAGCCCTTTCACCGCATCTATTTTCATTTCTAGCACCGATCAAGACACTCGGCTGAAAAATTTGAATACTCCAGAAAGGGAGGCATTTAATCGCAAGCTCTAATTCACCTTTAACCCTGTTGTAGAAAAAGGAGGATCTTGCATCTGCACCTATTGAGCTGGTGAGGAAATACTGACTATAGTCATTCCTGACTGCGGCTTTCGCAAGCAGAAAGTTGAGCTGATAATCAATGGCAAAAAAGGCTTCTGCACCTCCTGCCTTTGCTTTAGTAGTGCCTAAACAGGAAAAAAAGTCGTTTCCTTCTGGCAAAACACTGCTTAGTCTTTCTAAATCGGCTTCATCATGTTCTGAAGAAAGTTTTATGTCCGCTGGGAACTGAATCCACTTGATCCTGGAGGTATTATCAAGTTTGGGGGCAGACCTACTAAATGCATACACTTCCGCATAAGCATTATCTTTTTCAAGATGTTTCAATAAAAACGATCCTACCAAACCTGTTGCACCAACAACAGTCGCAATCTTTTTACTCTTACGTAACTGGAGTGTGTCCACTCACTATTTCTTTTTCTTCTTCGTGCTTACACCTTTAGCGTCCACACCATAGTCATATGGCAAAACACTTGAATGCTTAACCGTACTCAAAGTCATGAGGGTTTTCAAACGCTCAATTTCCTCTATTTGAGAAAGTGTTTTGAATAGTAACTGTTCGTAAGTAGGGATATCAGAGCAAACCGTCTTAAGCAAAAAATCGGCCTCACCAGTGATAATGTAGCATTCCGTGATTTCAGGTATGTGTTCAATTTTCTTGAGAAAATCGTTCAGGGCATTTTCACGCTTCCAAGCTAAACTAACAAGAACGAAAGTCTGCACATTTAGCCCAATCGCAGTTGCACGTACAACAGCATGGTAGCTTTCGATGACGCTGTTCTGCTCTAATTTCTTGACTCTTTCGAGCGTTGGAGCGGGGCTAAGACCAATTCTTTTACTTAGATCAAGGTTCGTAATCTTCGAATTCTCTTGAAGAATGCGAAGGATTTTAAGATCTGTTTTATCAAGTTTTTCCATGGAATGGTTAAATCAACACTAAAATGAACCGCGAATTTAGCACAACAAATGGCTTTGTGAGCAAATTTTATTTCGCTAAAGTACTTTTTTAGTCGAATTCGCATTAAAGAATTGACCTATCAGTGATTCGCAAGATTATTGGTGTATTTCCGAAGGTTTTGAGCTCTTATCCCATGAAAATACCCTCATTCTTACAGACCTTTGATCTCAGTCATTTTTCAAGCATCTTTACAAAAGCAGATCGATATCTCAGTGTGGATGCGTTATTTTCAATCCTAACATCAAGTTTCCTCTGCAATTGTATTCCCAGTTGTGATAGAATCGAGTCATTTACCCATGTGAGATGCTAATAAGCGGCTCATACCCTCGGGTATTTTGCTCCAAGCGTTCAGAACGCTTGCACCTACAAACATTCCAAATCATATAAACTTTCCTTATGTTCAAACCGACTCCAACACAAGAATTTTTTATTTCAAACTTTGCATTAGGAAAGCGTGCTGGCGTTTTCATGGCCAGTACCACTAGCGATCATTTTTCAGGCAGAAATTTATCAATTAATGGAAACGAATTCTTGTCATTTGCTTCTTGCGGTTATCTAGGACTTGAATTAGATGAACGTGTAGTTGAAGCTTCTGTCGATGCAACAAGGCGTTACGGAACAACTTTCACAACCAGTAGAGCTTACCTGCAACATGGCCTTTATGAAGAACTAGAAGACAGATTTGAGCAGGCTTTTGGAGCCCCGTGCATAATAGGTGCATCAACTACCCTATCCCACCTTTCAGTATTTCCTTCTTTAGTGCGTAAAGAAGATGCAATTATTACAGATAGGCAAGCACACAACAGTTTGCAGGATGCTGTAACAGCAATGGTAGGCAGAGGAGTTCACAACGAAATTGTCCCGCATAATGACATGCTTGATTTAAGAGGACGCATTGAAAAACTCAGCGCGGTTTATGACAAAGTATGGTACGTAGCTGACGGAATCTATTCGATATATGGTGATTTCGCGCCTTTCAAAGAGCTGAAAAGCCTTCTTGAAGACTTCCCGAAACTTATCTTGTATGTGGATGATGCTCATGGAATGGGATGGACAGGTAAAAATGGGTGTGGTTTAGCTCTTCAAGAGTTAGGACATCACGAAAGATTAATCCTTGTTACAAGCTTGAGTAAAGCTGGAGCTTGCGGCGGCGGTTTGATCGTTCTTCCTGATGAAAAGACCAAGAATTTAGTTAGAGCAACTGGAAAGACACTTACTTTTTCAGGTCCTCTTACCCCAGGTCAATTAGGAGCTCTCACAGCAGTCGCGGATATTCTATTGAGTAATGAGATTTCCGATATGCAAAACCAGCTATTCGACCTTTGCACTTATTTTGTTGATCAGGCTGAAATTAGTGGGCTAACGATAATTGATAAATCTATTTCACCTATTTTCTATGTGTCTATTGGTGACCCTCACTTACTGGCTGAGGTGACAGCAATGATTCAGAAAAATCACAAAATTTTTGTTACACCTACAGGGTTCCCTGCCGTACCAAAAGATCAATGCGGAATCCGACTTACCATCACGAGACTGCACACTAAAGAAAACGTGGATGCCCTTGTTAGAGCTATTGCCGTTGAGCATAAAGCCGCCCTACAAAGGAGAGCCTCGGCAGTCAATCCAGACTAATTTGATTAAGATATTTCATTCTAAAAATCCTGCTGCATTTTCGCACCATGTATGATTTAGTCGTTATTGGTGGTGGTGCAGCAGGTTTTTTTGGAGCAATCAGTGCCGCTGATCATGCAGAGCGCCCTTTAAAGATTGTCATCCTCGAGCAGTCTAAACAGGTTCTCCAAAAAGTAAAAATTTCTGGTGGCGGAAGGTGTAATGTCACACATGCTGAGTTTGACCCTAAAGAACTCGTAAAGTCTTACCCTCGCGGGAATAAGGAGTTGTTGGGGCCCTTCAATAAGTTTGCCCCTGGAGATACGATGGCGTGGTTTGAAGACCGAGGTGTACCTCTGAAGATAGAAGAAGATGGTCGAGTTTTCCCACAGAGTGATAGCTCTCAAAGCATCATTAGAGCTCTAGAATCTTCCGCAAAAAAGCATAGGATTGAGATTTGGACGCAACATAAGGTAACAAATCTCCATGCTTCGCCGGGGAGGCCATTCACATTGCAATTTTTAAAAAGAGATAGCCTTTCGGCAAAACAAATACTTGTAGCGACAGGAAGTGGCCCACGAGGGTATGCTTGGATGGAGAGATTGGGCTTGAAGATGGTCGATCGAGTACCAAGTCTTTTTTCATTCAATATTCCGACTCCAGCCCTGCATGTCCTCCAAGGATTGAGCGTCCTGTCGGGAAAGATTACTCTTTCCAATGGGCAATCTTCAATTGGCCCTATTCTAATTACACATTGGGGATTAAGCGGTCCTGCGATATTGAGACTTAGTGCGGAAGCTGCTACTAGCTTACACAAGTGTGAATACAAAACAAGTTTTAGCGTAAGCTGGACAAACACTACTCCACTCGATGCCATAGAAGTGATGAATCGAATTCGTCAAGAATCTGGAAAGAAATCTCTTCGCTACCTGGGTGATATTGATTTACCCCAACGACTATGGGAATATCTAATCAAAAGGACAAAACTTGGATCAGACCGTAAATGGGGCTCTCTCACCAAGAGTGAGATGCACAAACTGGCGATGTCATTGACTAACGATGCATACGAATTATCAGGACAAACTCGATTTAAAGAAGAATTTGTAACTGCAGGTGGAGTCGACCTTTCAATGGTTGATTTTCGAACCTTTGGAGTAATCTCTCTCCCTGGCGTTTTTGTAGCAGGTGAGCTGCTGAACATAGATGGAATTACAGGCGGCTTTAACTTTCAAGCTGCTTGGACGGGAGCATACCTAGCTGGGAAAGCAATTGCGAAGAATCTTAGCGAATAACGTGAACTTCACCTTGGAATACTCTCTCTTCGCCATCTATATAGACGACAGGTAATACGTAAGTATAAACGCCCTCTTGGACTGGCTTTCCATTGTTATTGCCGTCCCAACCTTCTTCAATGTTCAATTGCTCCCCTAATCCAACATATACTAGATTACCCCATCGATCAAAGATTCGCATAGGCCCCATTCGTTCAACAAAAGGTGTAGCAAAGACTGTAAAACGATCATTGACCCCATCGTTGTTTGGGCTCATCGCATTAGGAATGGCAACGAGTTTATCTTTTGTACCGTTTAGAACTACCTGAGATTCTGAAGTACAACCTTGTTCATTAGTTGCGATAAGAGTTACAGTCCCGCTTTCCATCAAGCGAATAGTCTGTGATTCACAGTTGTTGCACAAACCTGGAAGACCTGACCACTGATAGGTCAAAGAATCGCTCGTCGTCGGATTAGCGTTGAGTGTTACAAAATCCCCAATGACAAGTTCACGGTCGGCGCCTAGATCAATGCTAAATCCACTTTCCGGCAAAAGAGTAATGGTTGTATCAAAGCTACAACGTTCAAGTGTAGAATTAACGCTAAATGTGTAGTCTCCTGAAGTGAGGTTTCCAAATAATTGAGGAGCAGTGTAGGCATTATCATCAAACTCAAAATTGAGCGCATCCATACTTGCCTCGAAGAAGATGGAGCCATCATTCAAACCTTCGCAGGTTTCATTTACAGGAGTAAGTTCTTCAACAACAGGCGCAGCGTGAACTATAATAGAAACCGTATCAGTTGCCTCACAAGCGTCAGGACTCACCGACTGAAGAATAATTTCAGCATCAACTGATGGGGACACTAGTAGGCTGGTGTCTGACGATCCATCAGACCATAAAAATGTAGTATGAGGCAATACTTCTCTCACGTCTTCATTCTTGAGCAAGACTTCTTCTCCAAAACATAGGCTTGTATCTCGAACGCCAAGCTCTACTACAAAATCGCACTCGAGTTTTGCATACCAGATGTCATTTGAGCGAACCATATTGAAATCTGTACCATGGCTTGGTCCATTTTTCCAATCAAACTCATCTGAGTTAGACTCACCTACTAAGTACCATCCACCAGTATTTGAACGTACGATTCCACGAATGTTTTCTCGACGGTTTCCTCCTCTTGTGATGTCCCAAATTTCCTCCCCATCAGGAGAAATATATTTGATCCATCCATCGTCTCCACCGTCAATTACATCAACAGAGCCACCCCGGTCTACAGATCGAGTGTTTCCGGCTAAAACGATGTAATCATTAACGTTTTTTCTTCCTGTAAATGCATTATCGTCTTGATCTCCACCAAAAGTTCGATCCCAAATAACGGCTCCCGTATTTTGATCAAAACGTACGCACCATAAATCAAGTGCTCCTAGAGCAGGTGTAGACTTGTTGCCTGACACCCCTGAAATGGACTGACCAGAGACAAACAAATCTCCATTTGTAAATTGAGTAACAAAAAATGGATTTTCTGCTTGATCACCACCCAGAGTGTATTGGTTTTGAATCACACCTTGTTGATCAACTCTAACAAGCCACATATCACTAGACCCGAATCCAACAGAATTCTTATCCAAGGATTGACCTGACTGACTTGTACCAAAAAGCAACAAAGAACCGTCTTCAAGCTTTCGCATTCCCCAGAGTTCCTCTCTTCCAGCTCCACCATAAAGGTGCTCCTGGATGAAGTCTCCAGTCGCAGTGGTCTCAATCAGCCAATAGGAATTACTACCCTTTAGGGAGTCCACTCTCTGAGGAGTTGTAGGGTGAGGTTGAGAATCTGTTCGACCAGCGACAAACAAATTCCCATTGTCTGCTTCTACTATCGCAAAAGGCTCCTCGCCTCCTGTTCCACCATAAGATTGTTGCCAAAGCAGATTGCCTGCTAGATCGTAAGCAACGACCCATATCTCTTGCCAACCGAAAACTTCCGTGGTTTTTGATCCTGTAATGCGACTATTACTGCGTCCAGCAACAACAATTTGATTTCTAGAATCTATAAGCACTTCTGTGGCTACATCATTTCCATCACCACCTATTCGACGCTCCCATGCAATTGTGCTGTCGCTATTAACTTTTACAATGAGGAAGTCATTTGAACCATATGCTGTATCAACCAAGGTTCCTGAAATCGAAGAGCTTGATGCTCCAACCATTACAAATCCACCATCTGGTGATGCTGTTAAAGCCTGTCCCTCTTCAAAACCTTCTCCTCCGTAAGAGCCAGACCACTCTTCAGTGGGCTGCGCAAACAATATCATGCTCCAGAAAAGGAACGAAACTGCCAAAAAATGGCGTGTGATAGTGTACATAAGGTAAATCTAGTGCGCTGCGTGGGGGGAATTCACATTGCAGGCCGTGCGAAATTGTTGCTAACCACCTTCTTATGCAAATGTTAGGCCACCGAATACCAAGATAATGGTATTAGATTTAATGACTGATCTTCAACTACTTATATATAGCCAAAGGCAACTCGACATACTAGACTGTAAACCAATTAATTGACATCATCATTAGGAACCGATTCCTGAAGTTCTTGATGAAATTGTTTTCCCCAATCAGTGCTAGTGAGCGCATATTGAACTCCAAAGAAAAGAGCTGCCATTAGAATGAACAGAATGAAAAAGCGTGAAAAGGCTGTTGGTCGTGATCTACTTGCCATAATTCTTATTCAAAAAATGAATCATATTGATTTCCGTCTTTGCGCTCTTCACGACGCATTGGCTCCGCACGTGGAGCATCAATATTGAGAATGTTATCATCGTCATTTGCTTCAGCAAGCAACGAGTTCTTTGTTTCTGTACCAAGTAGAATAGATTCACCTTCCTTCTCCCACTTTTCAAGCATTTCAAGTCCTTTTTCTTCAAAATGTCCATTTTGAAGATCTACTGAATCCATGAAGGTTGAAGACATTTCCATAAATCGCTCCATCTCACCAACCTTAGCACTAACATCATCAGCTATCGCTTCTAAGGCTTGGTCATACATGAATCGAGCATCTTTGTCCTCACCCATTACAGTTGCAGCAGATTGCATAGCACTGTGCGAAGCTCGGATTGCTTTACGCTCTTGCTCCTTCACAAGTGCCTGATCTCGAACATCTTCTATCAGAATTTCACCATTGCGATACATCCGATCGAGCACTCGGTACAGTATCTCCATCTTCTTGTAGAGATCTGAAAGACGCACGTTGCTATCCTTTAACCTACCTGCTCTGCGCGTTTTAAGCGTAAATACCTCTGGTTTGTCTTTTTGCTTGGCTTGAGAAGCAATACGCATGTTGGTATCGATCTCCTGCTTATTGTTCTTAATTAACTCATCAAGCTTGTGCATTTGACCACGCAACTTGTTGATTTGTGAGTTCATCTCTTTGAGATTGTTCTCTAGGTCCGTCACGTAGCTCTTCAAGATTGAGATCGGATCCATTTTCACAAAAACAGAAGTGATTTTACGCATTGCTCCTGTATAGCCATACCATAGGAGTTGACGCATTTTTGGATCGAAGGCCATAAAGAGAATCCCAAAAACTAAGGCTGCAATTCCTGCAATTGCCAAGGTGTTTTTGAACATTTCGACCCAATCAATCGCCAAGATAATCCAGCCAATTAGAGCTATCCCACCGGCAGCAAAGATTGCCCCAGTGATGCCCTCCGGACGCTTCCAAAAAGGCTTCTTTTTGCCATAGCCGGCAGGTAAATTTGGAGTTGTGCTCATGTATTTTTCAAATTAAACGCGCCTCAAAGATAGACCCGAAGCGTTGTAATACTACGATAATAGGTAGTCATGGTGATATGTTGTCCAAGATTCGACCTGAGTACAGCAACTCTCGACGAAAAAGGGGTTTACAGCCCCGCGTGAAGAGTGAGGGGCCAAACGTCCGAGCGGGACTTCCTCCAAAACTTTCTGACGTTCACTAAGCAACACCCTTAGTTATCCTGTATAATTGCGGAATGACAAAGCCCTATGTCAGTAATGAAATTGGTCACCTCAAGGAAGTGATCGTTCATCGACCAGATACCGGTGTTAGCCGCGTTACCCCTAAGCGATCAGACGAACTTTTATTTGATGACATCGTCTACCTGCCTGCGATGCAAGCTGAGCATGACATTTTTACAGACGTCCTTGCAGCTTTTTGCGATCCTGATTGTGTTCATAGCTACCTTATTTTGCTGATTGAAGCCTTAAAAGCAGATAAGAGTAGAAGAGCAAGGCTTATTGAAGAAGTGGTTGACTATGCAGAGCTTCCAAAGGCAACCAAAGCTTTCTTAACTGCTCTTAGTGCCGAAGAGTTAGCAGAACTCCTCATAAGTGGTTATCATGCTCCACTTGATCGGATCCTTTTTGATCCGATCCCAAATTTTGTGTTTACTCGAGATCTAGCTATTCAGGTAAACGACTATTTGGTTTTGGCGAAAGCTGCTACAGATGCTCGCTCACGAGAAAATTTTATCGTTCGTTTCATTTTCGATGCACATCCTCGCTTTGCTAAACTTAGAAAAGAGGGTAAGATCATTGACCTCAATGACGTAGATCGATTCCCTCCAGGCCACAAAGGTCAACCAGTACGGATAGAAGGTGGTGATGTGATGATGTTACATAACCAATACTTACTCATCGGGGTCAGTGAACGCACCAATGCCTACACCGTGGGTCTTTTGCGAGATGCATTATTTGAAAAAGAAGTTGTGGACCACGTTGTTCAGGTCAACATCCCTTCCGATAGAGCATATATGCACTTGGATACGATTTTCACTCAGTTTGACACGCATCATTATGCTGCATTTGGTCCTATCATTATTGACGGACTAAGTTCAAATGTTGAAGTTGTCAGCCATGCTGGTACAACTCGAATGTACTCGAGTGTTGCAGAATTTGTGACAAGAGAATTGGACTCAGAAGCTGTATTTATCCCATGTGGTAAAGGAGAGAGTCCGTACCAAGAACGTGAGCAATGGACAGATGCGTGCAATCTTGTTGCTGTGAAGCCTGGAGTTGGGATTACTTACGATAGAAATATTGTTACCGCCGAGAGTTTTGCGGAAGCAGGGTATGCGGTTATAAAGGCAAAAGATTTACTCGGAGCTTTCGCCGATGGCTCGCTAAAACCTGAAACGCTAGAAAAAACGATCATCACTCTTCCTAGCGGAGAATTGAGTAGAGCACGTGGAGGCGGTCACTGCATGACTTGTCCACTAGTGAGGGCAAGTATTGACTAAGCCATATGTACCAACATCAAGTATCAAAGCGTGTGCGATATGGAGAGACAGACCAAATGGGCTACCTCTATTATGGCAACTATGCGTTATACTATGAAATTGGAAGGGTTGAACTGCTAAGAAGTCTAGGGTTGACCTATAAAGTGATGGAAGAAGAATGGGGCATTATGATGCCTGTTCTCAATATGTCAACCCGCTACTTAAGACCAGCGCGGTATGATGACGAGATAACTATCAAGACACAGCTTAGGGTACTCCCTGCGAAAGACATCACCTTTCATTTTGAACTCTTCAATCCTAACGGAAAACTAATTAATGGAGGGCGAGTCTCCTTATGTTTTATTGAAGTAGCGAGTAATGTTCGCGTAAATTGTCCTAGACCGCTTCTCGATTTATTAAGTCCACACTTTGAATAAATGGTATCGCATACTCCTTCAGGAATCCCGAATTATAAGAGGGTGCATTAGGTGGTCTAAGCGTACGGCTTGGCCAGGATTCCAAGGGGTTTCATTGTACGATACAGCAATTTTCCTCTTAAATGAGGCTAATCGAAATGACATTACCTTTCGTAGCTACGCAATTGCTTTTACGTTTTTCATCAGTCTGTTTCCCTCTATCCTTGTTCTATTTACACTTATTCCTTATTTACCGATTTACGATTTAATTGACACGACAGTAGAATCATATTTACATGATCTTTTGCCCTACGAAGCAGCTGAAGTAGCCTTTGATTTAATTCATGATATAGGTACACGTGAGCGTGGTGGTCTTTTATCGCTTTCCTTCATTCTGTCCTTCTATTTCTCAAGCAATGGAATGATGGCAATGATGCGTTCATTTGAGAAAAACTATCCAAGTACGTATCGAAAGCGAACAGTAGTTAAGAAGCGCCTGGTTGCAATAGGATTGACGTTGTCATTTGGATTCTTACTAATAGCCTCTGTTATACTAATCACTATAGGCACACAAGCTTTAGATTGGCTACAGAACGCGTATGACTTAGGAAGCGGTTACGAAACAGGCCTAGTAGCTTTACAATGGTTCGCGATCACTTTCATGCTTTACAGTGGCATATCGATTACTTATCGCTATGGCTCAGCAACCTTTGAGCGTTTTAGATTCTTCTCTCCAGGTACTACGATTGCGACGTTTTTGAGCATTTTAACATCTCTAGGGTTGGCGCTATACATAGACAATTTCGATAGTTACAATAAGCTTTATGGCTCTATCGGAACCGTCATTGTCTTCATGTTATGGCTACAACTCAATGTGTTATGGATATTAATTGGCTACGAAATGAATGCTGGTATTGCTGTAAACAGGGACCTTAAGCAGGCTCTACCAGACGCAGAAGCAGATTAAATATGTGTTTTTTTGTTCCTGCTGGCGCAGCTTTTGTTTAAACAGAAGTGAACAACACAAACAAACACGCCGTGATTTCTTACGTAGCGCCGGAAGAGCGTATTATCAGTCCCCGCGAATTAGCGGATTTTCACACTACTGCACTAAAGACTTGGATTGGAGGTTATAGAAACCGCCCAGAAGAATGGACCGAACCCAAAAATTGGTATCCTCACGGAGTACCGAGTTGGACGGACAAGGTCATTATTGGAGGGTATAGTAAGCATAAATGTCACATCGCTACTGGAGTAGATGACGTTAGCGCCCTCAGTATACTAGATGGAGCTACACTAGTCATTGGCGACGACGCTAGATTAACTATCGATGGGCTCATGGCAGACCCACTTGGGATGCTCGGAGATAGTGGCTTGAGTAATTCTGGGATCCTACAAGTCCTTGGACAGCTAAGCATCAGAAATGTAGCCCTACAAGGAGTTTTCAATAGAGGACTAATTGTAAACGAAGGAAGGATATATGCCGATGGTAGCGTCTCTGCTAAAGATGATGATTGGGGTCGCTATGCAGATCGAGGGGAACGAGTCTTCTTGCTCGCGGAGTAGGGTATCGAGTTTCTTAAAAACGAAAAGACCCCAAATGGTTCCATTTGGGGTCTTTTCGTTTAGGATAAAAGCTTTTCAAAAGGGCTAAAATAGGCTTATACCAAAGCTGCCATATCTCGAACTAGAATCTTGCCTCTGTTGAAATAGATTAAGTTAGCCTTGCGCAACTCGTTCAGTACCAACGTAACCGTTTGGCGAGAGGTACAAGTAAGGTTGGCTATATCTTGATGCGTAAGAGAGTGACGGATTAAATACTCCAAGCCGACTTTACGTCCTCTTGTGGCTACACTATCTTTCAGGAAATCTATGATTCTTGTTCTAGCATCATGAGAGACAACACTTGTAAGCTTGCGGTGAGCCATTTGCAGCTGTTGTCCCATGTTTTGAAGTACCAATTGGCATAGACCAAAGTTGACTTGCATCATGTTTGAAAGTGCTCGTGCAGGGAGTTGATATACAATCGTTCCACTATCAAGACTCTGTGCAAATCCACCCCTTTTATTCTCTCCTGTTATGGCAAGCTGTCCGAACATAGCGTTTGGACGAAGAACATTTCGAAGAATTTCGCGACCGTCTCCTCCGTGATTGCCAAGTTTTACTTCACCGGCTGCTACGAAATAAACTGAATTAGCATCATCACCTTCGTTAAAGATAAAGCGGTGCTTCTTATACGTTCGCTCCACAACTAGACTACGAAGTTCAACTTGTTGATCTTCTGTGAGAGTACTAAATACTGGGTACTGTTCTATTGGAAGTAAAGCAGCCATAATGTTTGGGTCTTAAAGGTTAGCAGTCAGTTGTCATATGTAAGACACATGAGTATAAGCGAACCCCTAAAAAGGCCAAAAGAAATTTGTAAAAAAGTGAAAAGACCCAAATAAGGGGGCTAGAACTCTAAAACATAGCTCGTCTCTGTTGAGCTATACCCTGCAAATAGGCCAACACCTCCAGCAACATTATCTATGACACCAGCGCTGCCATGATTCGGTAGGTTGCCACTTTTTGGAGTGGAATTTTGGATGTGATAATTGTAATAATCTATGCTAACAGTTCTTAGTTCGACGGTAACAACTGGCTTTTCATAGGTAGCAACGAAATCCTTTGGTACCAAGACAACGGAAGAAAAAATGTCGTTAGAAAAAGTCTTATCACTAAACATCAAACCTCTGTCTTTGAACGGAGTAGCATCATTTGGTTCAGGCCTAAGAAAATAAGGCGCTGGCTTAGAATCAACCTTGTCAAGGTTATCGTCAGCATTTTGTATGGTGACAACCATGTGGTAGTAATTCTTTTGATCGATACGATCATCAAAAGCTATAGGAAGGTGAAAGAACTCACCTTTCGGCAAAACTCCACCTCCAGGTCCTATATCTCCATCATCAGGAGAGCGCAAAGAAACAATGTCAGGAACTTCGGTGATACTTCTGAGGTCAGTAAAGCCTGGTGTTTGGATTAGCAATGTATAACGGGCGCCAGCTTCAATAATGCATTCAGAAGAGAAAGTAGAACTTGTATCGGTTGAAGAGACTAATTCAAATTCAATTTGATCCTCGCCCTCTGGAGTGATTAAAACTTTACTTAGATCTGTTTCGTCAGAATGCACGATCTCTCCAAAACCATCGGCGACCATCACCGTCACAATCGGGCTCTTGTCCGCTTGTATAAAACTACTTATGACAATTTGCGTATTGGCATCAGGCAAAGAAAATGGCTCTTCACAGCTACTAAGTAGCAGAAAGCCAAAGAACCCTATGTAACTGAGTATCCGCATATGTTAAAAGGTGATCCCGTATCGCAGAAAAGGCAAGATTGGAGGAGCACTTACTGAAGTGATCCTATCTCTATTCTCTCCGTTGGAAGCATTTTCTTTCAGCTGCAAGTTAAGAAATAAAGTATTTCTATGAAGGTAAACATTCTGAACACCAAATGATAGGTTGTAAACGTACGATTTCACGCTTTTTGTGTAGTTAACACCTAAATCCAGCGATTGGAAGATTGGAAGCTCTATTTGCTCTAAACCGTACGTCCAAGGAGGGGTTAAAGGTTGCGATGTTGGAGGAGGAGTTGGATCGCCTGGGTTACTGAATGGAATACGAGATGGTAAACCCGATCCAATGCTCCAAGTAGCTCCGACCCCCCAATTGTCTTTAAGCGGATATCTCATGCTTACTGCAGAGAAATGACGACGGTCTAATTCAAACCTTTCTTCACGCTCAAAAAACCCTAGTGCATCTTCAAATTGCCGAGTTGCAACCATGAAGGAGTAAGTGATGTCATACTGTAATTCGGAAAAATTCCCAGTGTACCTCAGCTCTGCACCATACGTGTACCCGCTTCCTCGACGTATTGTGTTTCCCCAATCATCCAAGCTTACCCCGATTACTTCATTCCCGAATCGCGACAGGCCCTCTACTTGACTTGCATAGATATCAACGCCAAATGCTTGCTGCTTTAGAGATTCTACATTGACCCCAAATGAGACATACCGATTTTCCTGCGGAGTAAGTCCATTTACACTTGGGACCCATAAATCACGTGGAAGACCAGGGTTTAGCGTACTCACCTGATGAATATACTGTCTGCTAATCCCTCCATCTCCATGAAATGAAAGAAGCTTCGAATATTTATAATCGAAAGAAATTCTTGGTAAAACAGCCAAGAATGTTTCTTCACCACCTAACTGACCAGAGACCCTCAACCCAAGGTTAAGGCCCAACTTAGAACTCACCTGCCAGTCCACATAGCCGTAACTACTTAGGTCATAAGTATTCACTTCAGGAAGTTTAAGTTGATTGTAGTCTCTTTCGGTCACTACACCAACACCAGTTGTATCCTCTCTGAGTGTACCAACTTCGAAGCGATGTTGAACAGCATCCGCCCCGAGCTTAAGGCTAAGGCCTTCTTTCCAAGCAAATTCAACATCTTGTCTCAAGCTCAAGTCCCGAAGCCTCGTTCCGAAAAATGAATCCTCGAACTCAAAAGTTGTTGATGGTGTGTTTATGCCTTGAGTTTCAGCAAAAACGTCAAGTGCGTCGTAGTTAAATTGGCTTGCTGTCAAAGTAGTATTCGCAAACCACCTAGAACCAATCGTCAAGTTATAACGAAGCGAACTGACCAAGTTAGACCAGGTTCTAATTGAGCGATCCGTAAATTGATTTTGTGATGAACCAACAAACCGAGTCGCTTCATCAAACTCATCATACTCATCTTTCGCCATGAAAACACTGGCGTGAATTCGTTGACGAGGTCCTAATGGATAATTGATCTTTGCCGCAATATCGTAAAAGGTGTAGTCGATATTTGGAATATTGGTCTGTTGAGGTTGAATAGTTGGCCTTAGAGCTTTCAACCAAAAATCAGTAAGTCCTCTTCTGCCACTGAAAAAGTAGCTCCCTTTTCCTATTGGCCCTTCTGTATTGAAGCTAAGATCGCTTAATCCGAAGTTGACATTTGTTTTTCGCTTCTCATTCGAACCATCTCTAAGCCTAATGTCAAGGACTCCTCCAACACGGTCGCCATACCTCGCTTTTCCTGCGTTTTTATAAAGTTGTACGCTCTTAATCGCTTCCCCAGGCACAACACTCATATATCCCCCCAGATGCGATGGTAAATAAAGTGTAGCATCATCAAGAAGAATTAGATTTTGACTAGGATCAGCTCCTCTTATACTATATCCACCAAACCCCAAAGGAGCACTGGTAACGCCTGGCTGCAAATTGAGCCAAGCATTTAAATCTGGTTGACCTCGAATGAATTCAGTTTTCCGTATAAGACCCAATGGGACGCTTTTTCCCGCATTTGAAAGTTGACTCAACTCTTCATCTACCGGAAAGATCTCTACAAGATCGAGCTGATAACTAGGTCGCAAACGAACAGTAGTCCTTCCTGACAAAGCAGCTTTAGCACTTACTCGTTTTGCGGGATAACCAAGATATTTAATAGTTACAGTATCCTTTGCGTCTAGGTTTTGCAAAGAGAAATACCCATAGCCATTTGTGTAGGTTCCTCGTGGGGAGTTTTGGAGATAAACTGCAGCACCTACGAGGCGCTCACCCGAGTTGACGTCCTCTACAAAGCCACTAAACGTAATCAATTGCTTCTTGGTAGCAGTGAGAATTACTTGATTAGCTAAGAAATTATAGGTAAGACCGAATGGTTCGGTTAATTCACCAAAACATGTTTTGGCGGAAGCTGAATCATCAAATATGTATACGAAGACTGTATCGGGTATAGAAGCAGAAGAATAGACTAAGCTGTATCCATATTTATCAGCCGCTTCGTCCAAATGGTCGACCAATGTTGCTTCCTGAGCCCGTACAAGCAACGTGAGGCAGCTAAAAGCTAGTAGGAATAGTAGTTCCCGAGTGACCATGACTAAATATAACGCCTAACACACTTAACTGTGTGTCTGGAAAGTATCACGATTCTATTGGCAGCTACCGCCCTTCAACTCAACGGTTTGACCGTCAACACTCATATCTGCATTGAAAAGGACTGCTAAGGATGAAGCTATCTCCATCACTGAACTACCGCTAAAATCAGCTGTGATACTGCAACTAGAGAGCTTTGCAGGAAATAGTAGTTCAATATCGTGAGCATTCTCAATATTCTCAACTACAATTCTTAAAGCTACTTCATCAAAACGAAGTGGTACTCCTGCTAAACTAGAACTCTTTTTAGTTGCTACTAATTCATCATTAACTGATGCTGTATCGCCTGCATATAAATCCATCCAATCAACCTCGTTGTGGCCTCTAACCCGGACATGACCTTCCATGACCTTCACACTAGCTTCACTTCCACTGGTTACTTTGAATTCAGTACCAACCACAATCACCTCTAATTCTGAGGTAATAACGTGAAATGGACGACTAGCGTCAGAGGTAACCTCAAAAATCGCGTCACCTTGAAGTTCAACCATTCTAGCATCGCCTTCATCACGATAAAGGAGTTCAGCGCCTTCCATCAGAGTAACTTCCGATTGATCCTCAAGAATCATAGATTTTTCACCTGAGTCGAAATTTGCATACTGAGTAACAGAGCTATCAGACGAAAAGAAATTAACCACGAAAAATAAAGCAATCGCGGCAGCTGCAGCAGTCACTACCCTCTTCCACCCAAAACGGCGAACTCTTGAAGATTTGGGCGATGCAGGTTTTGACTCAAGTTTTTGCTCGAAAGTTTTCCAAGCCTCCTCAACGTCAATCTCAGGGCTTTCGCCAAAACCAGACGCTAGATCCCATAACGCATCCCCTGCTTGGGGATCGTTTGGTAGCAGTTCTGACCAGTCTTCGTTTCTAGAATTTTGCATTACTGTAGAAATGACACTTGGATTAGAGTAAACCCCTAAAGTCCAGCGAGATTTAATGAAAGAAGTATGCCTAAAGCTTTTGGCAGATAAGATCTTAAAAGCTTTAATGCACGGGCAAGCTGATTTTCAACTGTTTTTGGAGCGATATCAAGTTCATGAGCAATCTCTTTGTAGCTAAGCCCTTCAAATCGATGGAGTACTAAAATGACTCGCGCCCGATCAGGAAGTTGCTCGATGGCTTTATGAAGTTTTTTCTTGATGTCTGCAATGTCTGGCGCTTCATCGGTTGGTAAGTGTTCAACAGCCGACGTAAGCGCTTCATCACCTACGTATTGCAGACGTTTTCGATCACGAAGTGCATTAAGTGTCCGCGTCACGACAGCTCTTCGGAGGTATGCAGCAGGAGAATCTGTCTTTTTCAGGCCTTCACTTTCGTAAAACTTTAGAAACACGTTTTGAACAACATCTTCCGCTAAAGCAACATCTTTGCATATGCGAAACGCAGCAGCCACAAGGCTTTTGTACTCCTTACGGAATACATCTTCGAAAGTGATATGCTGCTTTTGAGTATCCATTTATTATTGCACAATCAACATGTTCGCGCAATATCGTTGCTTTGTTGGTTCCTGCCAATTGAAGATTGATACTACTTTACGGCCTCGACCGTACGCTCTAAACCTGTTTATGAAAAGATTTCTAAGTCTCACAGCTCTTCTCATCACATCAATTCAGCTATTTGCTCAGGTGCCACCTGCGCCTCCTACAGGTTTTGATGCCTGGCTGCAAAGCTTTTTTGAGCCAGTAACGGCTGCCATTGAATCCGTAATTTTCTTCACCGTAACGATTGGTGGTTTTACGATTCCCTTCGTTTTGATCTGGCTCGTAGTGGGTGCAGTAGTTTTTACAGTCTACATGGGTTTCATCAACCTCACCGGTTTCAAGCATGCAATTGATGTGGTACGAGGGAAGTATGATGACCCCGATGATGCAGGAGAAGTTTCTCACTTTCAGGCGTTAACGGCGGCTCTTTCAGGGACTGTAGGTGTAGGTAATATCGCAGGTGTTGCCTATGCAGTTGCTCTCGGTGGTCCAGGTGCAACGTTTTGGATGATTGTAGCCGGTCTTCTGGGTATGAGCTCAAAGTTTGTTGAGTGTACCCTAGGTCTCATGTATCGTGAGGTTCACGTCGACGGAAGTGTTTCAGGTGGTCCGATGTATTACCTCGATCGCGGATTGAAAGAAAAAGGACTTGGTGCTTTGGGTAAAGGTTTAGCGATTTTGTTTGCTGTTGCATGTATAGGAGGGAGCCTTGGAGGAGGCAACATGGTTCAAATCAATCAAGCAACCATGCAACTCACTGCCATCACAGGCGGAGTGGACAGTATCTTTTACGGACAAGGTTGGATCTTTGGAGTGATGATGGCCTTCGTAGTTGGTATCGTCATTATTGGTGGTATCAAAAGCATCGCCAAGGTCACAGATAAGGTTGTGCCTTTCATGGTGGGGATTTACATCTTAGGAGCACTCGTTGTGCTCGGATATCACTTTACCGAAATCCCTGCGGCGTTTGGAACCATTATCGATGGAGCGTTTAATGCGAAAGCACTCTATGGTGGCATAATCGGCGTATTAATACAAGGATTTAGAAGGGCCGCGTTCTCAAACGAGGCAGGTGTTGGTTCTGCATCTATTGCTCACTCTGCAGCAAAAACTAATGAGCCAGTTTCTGAAGGCATTGTTGCTCTTCTAGAGCCGTTCATCGACACTGTAGTTGTCTGTACAATGACTGCACTTGTTATCGTCATCACCAATTATGGTGGATACGGAGCAGCTGATGCTTTTGCAAATAAGAACAGTGGCGCTGTTGGCGATATCGCACTAACCTCTGCTGCATTCGAATCGGTAATCAGCTGGTTCCCACTCGTGCTTGGTGTTGCAGTTATCCTCTTCGCACTTTCTACAATGGTTTCATGGTCTTACTACGGTCTCAAGTGTTGGACGTACCTTTTTGGTCACTCCAAAGCGAATGAATACATCTACAAGATCTTGTTTTGCATTTTTATCGTGATCGGTTCTGCTATTTCAGCAAAAGCGGTATTTGATTTTGGGGATGCAATGATTTTTGCGATGTGTTTCCCTAACATTCTTGGCCTATACATC
>CALDTK010000141.1 GCA_937924035.1 uncultured Saprospiraceae bacterium
AAAGGTGGAACCAGGCCCCATGATCGCAGTTTGGCCCCGCTCAGCGAGAAGAAGATCAAGCATACCCTACCCCACAGTCTGCAGAGTGCCATTCGTCTTGGTCGCTATTTTGGTCGTCGCGAACACCCAGATTTTGCAGGGTTGTTCGTACTCAACACTATCCTCGGTGGATACTTCGGGAGTCGCTTGATGACCGAACTGCGAGAAGAACGTGGACTCACTTATAACATCTATTCCAGTGTAGATACGATGCGCTATGGTGGGTACATCTACCTAAGTGCTGAAGTAGCAAAAGGACAGGAAGAAGAAGCGATTTCCGCTATTCATCACGAACTAAAACTGTTGCAAACAGAACTCATCAAGGAGGAGGAACTCGAAATGGTGCGCGCCTACTTGATGGGGAGTTTCCTTGCCATGGTGGACGGGCCATTCAATACGGCAGAGACAATCCGAACTCTCGTGAGCGAGAATACAGCCCTACCGCACTTCGAGCGCATGGTCGAAACGACTCGGACGATAACAGCTATCGAACTACGCAGTCTCGCTCAAAAGTGGTTGAGCCCAGAAGATTTTACGATGGTGATCGTTGGACCAGAATCGTAAGGCCGACACAGGGTCTATTCCGAAGAGACTAAGGCTTAAAATGCTTCCACCCTTGCGCAGGAATTTCATGCAAGTTGCCTCCTTTTGTATTCAGCTTTAGGCCGTCTTCTTTTGGAACAATCTCTCCAGCGATATAAATGTCCGGTAGGTACTTCACCTTGTCTACATCTTTCGGATTGATAGTAAAAAGGAGTTCGTAATCCTCACCTCCACTAAGTGCACAAGTAATTGGGTCGAGCTTGAAGTCGAGCGCTTTGAGTTGTGCATCTGGATGGATCGGCACCCCACTCTCTTCGATGAGTGCTCCCACTCCACTTTGCTTACAGATGTGATACAGCTCTGAGGCAAGTCCATCCGAGATATCAATCATACTTGTTGGTACGAGTTCGACACGTGCCAAAGCAGCAACGATGTCTTTACGTGCCTCTGGCTTGAGTTGTGCACCTACGAGGGTTGTCGCCTCATCAAGCACTGGCTGGATGTCTGGATTGCTGAGATAAAGTTGCTTTTCTCGCTCTAGAATTTGCAGACCGAGATACGCTGCCCCCAAGTTTCCTGTAATGCAAACCAGATCTCCGACTTTCGCTCCATCTCTATAGACGATTTTTTCGGGCATCGCCTCACCGATTGCCGTAACGCTCAGTACGACGCCTCGCAAACTTGATGTAGTATCACCTCCAATGAGATCGACTTTGTACTCCTCGCAAGCTGCTTTGACACCTTCCATCAACTCGTCTACAGCCTCAACACTAACCTTTGAGCTTAGGGCCATTGAAAAGGTAATCTGGCGCGGCACAGCGTTCATCGCGTAGATGTCACTCAGGTTTACCACCACGGCTTTATAGCCCAAGTGGCGCATCGGGTGGTACATCAAATCGAAGTGAATTCCCTCCACAAGCAGGTCCGTACTCACTACTGTTGCTGGTCCGCTTTCGCTAAAACGGAAAACGGCTGCATCATCGGAGATGCCTTTTAGGGTACTTGGGTTTTTAGATTCAAAGTGCTTGGCAAAGCGATCGATGAGGCCAAATTCTCCAAGAGAAGAAATTTCCGTGCGGGTCGGTTTTTGAGTGGACATCCGGCAAAGGTAAGTGATCGAACAACGATCAATTGCTTACGCGGCAATTCCGTATCACTTAAACTAAGCTACTCGTCTACAGGCAGTGAAAACGTGACAGGTAAGCGATATTTGAGAGCGACTGGTTTACCATTATGAAAGGCAGGGTACCATACTGGAAGTTGCTCGACCAATTGAAGCACCAACTTGTCAATTTCGTCGCCCATGCTTCGTTCAACGCCAGTATCACGTACACGGCCGTCAGCTCCTATTATGAAGGTAGCAACACTTGTGCCTTGAATTCCTCTCACTTTGGCCCAGCGAGGATATTCTAAGTGTGTATCGACAAACTCTCTCAGCTTGCTCTGCGTACAGATGGCAGGATCTTCCTCCGCCTCACAGCCAGCGAAAATTGGAGCATACTCTGAAACCCTAAAGGTTACTTCTCCAGTAACGGATGTGTCAGGACGCAAGTCGTTTATAACGATAGAGGTATCCATCTCAAAGGTCTGAGGACTCACTGTGATTACCGTATCAATGCTTTTCCAACCATTGGCTTCAGTAGTAAGAATCGCGGTATTTGAATATCCGATAGGTTGAAGCGGTTGCTCGCACCCAAATAGCAGCATGCATAGAAAGATGACGACGGAGGAAAACAGGATTGTTGCTCGCATGGCGGGAAGGTAGCTTTTGTAGCGAATGAAAAACTTTAAGCAGTGATTAAACTTTCACCCATTCTTCACATCTAAAGTTTAGCCTAAATGAAAAACCATGAAATTCGTAAAATCAATCATCCTCGGAGCTTTATTGCTCTCGATCAGTGCAACTTTAGTAGCGCAAGGTCAGCGAGGTCAGCGTCGCGGATTCGACCTCGAAAAGATGACAGAGCAGCTCGACTTAACTACTGAGCAAGCCGCACAACTCAAAATTATACACGAGGAGCAACGTACTGCTTTCGCAAAACTAGCAGAAGCTTTACCAGAAGGCCAACGACCAGACCGTGAGAAAACCCGTGCACTAATGCAGGAATCTCGCAAAAAGATGATGGAAGTACTTACTCCTGAGCAGGTCGAAAAATTGAAGGCTGAGCGCCAAAACCACAGAGGAGGAGGCAAAGGCAAGCACCGTTCTAAAATGAATGAAGAGCTGCGTAGTGACCTCCGAACTTATCGCAACAATACCATCACACCAAAATTTGCTGAGGTCCGCTCAAACTTCGACAAGAAACTGAGTGCTACCGAACGAAGTCAGATTTCGACCCTTCGTGAAGCCGTTCGATCGGAATTAGGTGAACAAGGTTTGAAGCGGATGACCGAACGTGGAGGTCAATCCAAGGGTAGGCACCCCGAGCATAAACAAGAGCACGGTTCGAAAGAAAAAATCGCTCCGCGTGACGTAAGTGCTGAGAATAGAGATGAGCAACGTACCAAAATGCGTTCGTTCATGGAGACTCACCAAACTGAGGTGAAAGCTGTACGTGATATTGTAAAAAACCACCAAAGTGAACTTGCAGAAGTGCGCACTGAGCTCGATGCAGCAAAAGTGCAGTGGAAAAAGGATGCTGCTGCTATTCGTGCAAAGCACATGACAGTTGAGCAGCTTGAAAGGCACAAAGCACACTATGCCAAGCGTGGTGAAAAGCACACTAAGCGCCATGAAGGACAAGGACATTCGAAGCGCCCAGAGCGCGAAGGTTCATTTAACCGTGCAGATCGAGGAGCATTTATGTTCTTGCTCATGGAGCCATCATCGATGGAAGCCGAAGGATTCGAAGAACTTGCCTCAGAAAAACTGAGCGTGTACCCAAATCCTGCTGTAGATCAGACGACACTAAAGTTTGAGGTTCGTAGTGCCGGCCCCGTTCGAGTTGAGCTTATTGACGTGAGCGGCAAGGTGATTAAAACTGTACTCGAGGCTGACAGAGAAGCAGAATCTTATGAATTACCCGTTAAGCTACCAGGCGCTATGGGCAACAGCGGACTCTTCCGCGTTACAGATGCAAAAGGTGTGCGCACCATACAAGTGACTAGAGGATAGAAATATCGGACTAGTTTTTAAGCAGCGAAAGTGCCGTTGGGAGCGTCTGTTAAATAGTAAATCACTATTTACCATGCGATTTCCAACGGCACTTTTGTTTCTTTTCGTTCTTCTTCTGACATTCACTTCATGTGATAGCGATGATGACGCGGTAGATAGCGTTACTTTGATTGATTGCGAAGCGATCAACACATTTGACACGTTAACTTGTACTGTCCTGAATACAGCCGACAGTACTGCGTACGTGAATTCGTTCCTAGGCAGTTGGTACCTCTCAGCTTCGCAGAACTCAGGATTTGGTGGTGGGAGTACCGAGTGTTCTAATTTTACTGAGTCTGATAGTCCTTTTCTTTTTACGTTCGAAAGTGATTACACTTGGCGCTTGATTTATCCTGAAGTTTCAGTGGATACAACACTTGGTTGGACTGTTAATACGGGCTTTGGTGGTTGGAGGCTTAGTAGCACGTTGAGCGATTACCCTGCTCCAAGTTTTAGTCATTTGTGTGATGGTAATCTTGTTTCTGACGCGCGCCCTCGTGATGGTTCATTGATGGTATTCTCACGAGCTGATTGAGCGGCTTCGTATTGAAAAGCGACGCTTAAATGCAAGCGTTATGTCAACGCCATCTACGAAGTTTATTGCCAAGCGCCTCAGCCGCTACTAGCCTAATGGTCCGTTTAGAGCATCCCTCCTGGGATCGGTGACCAAATTTCTTCTGCTGAAGGATTTAGTTAAGTCTTCTACCTATGAGATTCCATTAAGCGAGTTGCACGGTGACTATAGGTAGTTAGGCTGTTGACATGTACAAATAATGACCTAAGCGAACGATTTACCAATTGTAAGGCGGTCAAAGCAGCATTTTGGGGGTTCAACAGCTAAAAATAACTTGCCAACAGGCGAAACAAGTAAAATTCAGGCAAATCGCAACTAATACCCTATTAGGGGTAAAAAATGGCTTCACTATTGCCTATTGATAGGTAATCTAAGCACGAAATGCGTAAAAAAGACAATTACACAGCAATGAGAAGACGGGCCTTAGGCCTGGTTTTGCTGGTCTTCCTATGCGCAAATGTCACTTGGGCACAAACTTCAAATTTTCTTGAGTGTGCACGAAAAGACACAATCGAGGTTCATCCACTGGAGAATGCCGAAGATGTACAATCCTTTATAAATTTAATAAGTGAAGGCTTAGACTTCGGCATTTATCCTTCGGTTAATCCTCTTGAAAAAGCAATGGCACTGGCCAGTAGTCTTGATCTTCGAAAAGAGCGCGCTTCTATAGCCTTGTCACTGCTAAACCAGTATCATTACACCGATGCAGAGCTAACTAAGCAAGTTTCCATCGCGATGATTCTTGCCAATGAGGTTGATAATCTTCCAATTGAAAAAGTTTCTACCGCGCTAAATCTCATAGGGAATGTTTCCTCTAGTGCAGGAGACCATATCTCTGCCCTTTCCTATTATCACCAAGCCTTTGAAAAAGCTGATAGTACACGACCGTTAGATCGACTTTACCCACTTGGTAATTTAGCTGCAACCTATCTCTCCAATGAGGATACAACTACCGCTATTGAAATCCTCCACAAATCGACTAGACTTGTCAAGCGTATCCAGGATCCTGAAGAAATAGCTTATAATTCAGTGTATGACTTCGCAGAGCTCGGCGGCATACATCTTTCTCAAGGAAACGTTGACAGTGCTCAACATTATCTCGAAAAGGCGATGGTAAGCCGTACTTTTTTCGACGTGGATCACAAAAGGTACCGAGAAATACAAATCACTTTACTTCCAAACCTCATCCGCTTATACATCAAAAAAGGTAAAAGCGAGTTTTCCCTGTCCTACATTGATACGCTGCATAGCTCTTGGCCTGAGCTTTCTCTACTTTTAAAAGCCGAGCACTATGCGTCTATTGGTCAACTTTCCAAGGCACTAGCCTTAACGGACACTCCAATAAAGTTAGATTTAGCACTAGACAAAAAAAGAATTGAACTTCGCGGAACCCTTTCCTCTGCACTTGGACACTATAAAATAGCTCAAGAGGCGAACAATCAGTTATTGCTTATAGCTGAAGAGAGCCTAACCCGAAGCAAAAAGGAACTCGTTACGATTTCTAAAGCGCAGATGGAGGCTTCCGAAAAAGAACGTGAAGCTGACATTGTTCGATATGAAAGCAAATTAGAATTACTGGAAACACGTCAGCGAAATTGGATTGCTGGAGCGCTCATTTTATTTTCCCTTGGTATTGCTCTATGGTTCAATCAACGTTATAGAAAGTCGCATAAGCGTTCATTGAACCTAAGCAAAATCGTTTCACAACACGAGAAGGATTTGATTTTAGCCAATGAACAATTAGCATCCAAGGTAAAATCGATGGAGCGTTTTAATCATCTCCTATCACACGACCTTCGAGAGCCTTTACGTTCGATTAGTGGATTTACCTCTATTTTAAGCCGGAAAGCAAAAGTACACACTGAACTTTCAGAGGACTTCGAAATGCTTTCAAAGAGTGTAGAGCAATTGGCATATCTAATGACTGGGGTGGAAGAATTGCGCCGCGTAGAAGAACGCAAACTGCAACCAACACAAGTAAATCTAAAAGACTTAATCACAAAGATCTCGAAAGAGGTAAAAGCTAAGTATGATTCTCATGAGATCATAATTGATGTAAAAGGAGACTTATCCCCTGGTGTTCTTGATGAAAAATTCCTAACGAACTCATTGCTTGAATTGGTCGACAATGGAGCGAAATTTTGTGAGAATAAGATCGCGCACATTACGATAGAAGTAGTTCAAAACGAAGACGAACTCAAAATCTACGTGCAAGACGAAGGAATCGGGATAAACACTAAGTTTCGTGAGCAGATTTTTGGGATTTTCAAGCGATTGAATCGACGCGAAGATTTCGTCGGCTCAGGTGTTGGACTTTCACTTGTTAAGCTTGCAACTGAAAAGTGTAGGGGATCTGTTGAATTGCTTGAAAGTCAACTGGGCAAAGGTTCGACGTTTATGCTTAGCCTTCCAATACTCAAGAAAGCTCCAGCGAAAAAGAATCGAAGAGAAGTAGCTCTGCAAGCATAGTAATCTCTCTATTCCAAGAGGTTAATTCTAATATGCCAATCTAGGTCGAGGTGGCCACATTTTGCCCATCTGCGAGCTCTATACACAAGCTACATGTGCTAGCAACTAGCGACATTAAGAAAGAAAGTAGCTTGTACTAACTTGGGCGTACGAACACGTCGCTTCGAGGGGCTATTCTCACTCGCTTACGAGACAATCCCGCGCAAATGCCGGTCCTTAAACTTGACTTCTCTTGAGGGTTACCATTGGTCATTTGCACGCCGAAAGACGCCTTAGCTATAGTAGTTCACACCGGTTCAAAATAAAAAACACATATAAATTTTATACCTCAATCAACACTAAAATCTAGTTTTTCCCCAATATCACTACCTATACTACTTTCTTAACATCTTTGCAGTTCAACCAACTTAAGGGCGAACAAACTTTTTTACGCCCACACAAACCCCTTCATTATGAAGAACTTACTTGTAATTCT